>CALVSC010000008.1 GCA_944358855.1 uncultured Bacilli bacterium
AATTCTTTTCCATATTCTTTAAAACCAAATTTTTTGTAAAAGTTTAGGGCATAAGTTTGCGCTTCTAGATAAATTGTCTTTATTGTCTTATCTTTTTTTATTTCTTTTATTGATTCTTCCATTAGTTTTTTTCCTAGTCCAATTCCATGTTCTTTGGTTAGTACTCTGCCTATTTGAATCGTGTTTTTATCTTTTTTAAAGTATCTTAAGTAGGCTTTTATTTCTTTTTGTTCTAACCATACATGCGTACTTTCATAGTCAATATCATCCATATCTTGATAGATACAGTTTTGTTCTACTACAAAGATTAGAGAACGTATCTTTAGTATTTCATATAGTTCATTTGTTGTTAGAGAGTTAAATGTTTTTATTTTTAATTTCATGTTATCACCTAATATTAGTATATAAAGAAAAAGATTAAACTGGCAATAGTTTAATCTTATTCATCTTTAAAACGTTTTACTAACCATGGCTTTAGTAATTCTATTATTACTAAAGATATAATATTTACGACAAATACAAAGATGAATTGTGGTATTGTGACAATGGTTAGACCAAATATTTGTCCAATTGGACTAAAGAATACTAATATTTGTACTAAGACTAGGATTAATATTCCAATATTTAATGGTTTATTACTAAATAGTCCTCGTTTATGAATTTGTTCTTTTAGTGATCGACAGTTATAAGCAAATACAAATTCATTTAATACTACACTTAGTAAGGCTAAAGTGGATGCTACTTCGTGTCCAAGTGGCTGGAAGAAATAGAATACAAAGATACTAATTAGAGTTTCTAATATTACTGATAGAATTAGAAATGCTAAGAAGAATTTGGTAAATATTTTCTTGTCTAGACCATTTGGTTTTTCTTTCATGATGTTTTTAGAGGAACCTTCGTAAGCAAGAGCAATCGATGGAATGGTATCAGCTACTAAGTCAATATATAAAACATGAATGGCAGAAATAATGGTGTTTCCGGTAAACATACCAAATATAATAATTAGTATTTCTGTAAAGTTACTTGATAAGTTATATAAGATGTTAGCAATTACGTTGTTGTAGATTCTTCTTCCTTCTGATACTGCTACTGTTATTGTTTCAAAACTATCATTTAATAAAATAACATCTGATACATCTTTGGTTACATCGGTACCTGTTTTACCCATTCCTACACCAACATTTGCTAGTTTAATCGCTGGAGCATCGTTTACACCATCACCCGTCATTGCAACTACTTTACGTTGCTTTTGGAAAGCTTTTACTATTTGTAGTTTTACTTCTGGACTTACTCTAGCATAAACATTGTATTTATTGATGTTTTTATATAAATCTTTTTCTGTTAGTTCTGAGGCATTTACGCATTCCTCTTCACTTACACAGATTCCTGCTTCTTTCGCAATTGTCATAGCTGTTTCTAGGTTATCTCCTGTAAGCATTACTACTCTAATTCCAGCTTCTTTACACTTATCGATTGATTCTTTGATGTTTTTTCTAATTGGATCTTTAAAGCCTGCTAGGCCAACTAAGATTAAGTCTTCTTCTTCTTTGAAATAATCATCTTCATCTTTTACTTTATGGTCGATTTCTTTATAAGCAAATGCTAATACCTTTAATGATTCTTCTGACATAGCAGCTTCTTTATCTTCTAAGTCTTTGATATCTTCTTTGGTAATACGAGATACTTTATTGTCTTTTAGGATAGATTTACTTCTTTTTGTAATTGATTCTAGGCTACCTTTGATATATAGGTAAGTTTTATCTCCCTGTTCATAGACTGCACTCATCATTTTTCTATCTGAATCAAATGGTAATTCTATTATTTTTTTTACTTTGGTTGTTGGTAATTTGTTTTCTTTTAAATAATTTTTTATGGCAACATCAATTGCATCTCCTGAATATAATCCATCTTCATTTAATGTAGCGGAGTTCGAGTTATTCATGATATCAATTAGTGTTTGATTGTCTTTTAATTCTTCTAATGACAATTCTTTACTATTACTATAAATTTTTGTCATTTGCATTTTATTTTCTGTTAGAGTGCCGGTTTTATCTGTACATATTACTTGTGTTGCGCCTAATGTCTCTATAGCTGCTAGATTTCTGACAATTGATTTTTTCTTAGCCATTTGAGATACCCCTATAGATAAGGTGGCTGTGATAGCGATGGTTAAACTTTCTGGAACACTTGCAACTATCATAGAAATCATCAACATGATTAAATCTAATACTGTATACTCATTAAATAATCCATAAGCTAGGACAAATAATACTAAAAATCCGGCTACACCAGTAATAAATCTAGTGACTTTTGCTACTTTCATTTGTAGTGGTGTAATTGGTTCTTCTTTTGTATCTAGAGCACCAGCAATTTTTCCTAGTTCTGTTTTCATTCCAACATTAGTTACTACTGCTTCTACTTTTCCAGCTGTTAATACAGTACCAGAATAGATCATATTGTATGTTTCTGCTAATAGGGAATCTTTTTCTATTACTTCATCAATTTTGTCAACATTTTGACTTTCTCCTGTCAGTATTGATTCATCTGTTTTGGCAAAATAACTTTTAACAATTCTGGCATCTGCTGGTATTTTATCTCCTGCTTCTAGAATAATATAATCACCAGGTACTAAGTTTTTAGAATTTACTTCTTTGGTTAATCCATCTCTTTTTACTGTTACATAATTTGCCGAGTATTTTTTTAGTTTATTCGTGGCATCTTCTGCTTTTGATTCTTGTAAATATCCCATGATACAGTTTACTAGTGAGGTTCCTAAAATGACAATTGGTTCTAGAAAATCACCATCTGTCATAATAGCATATAATAATGATAAAAACCCTACTACTAATAAAAGAATAATCATCATACTTTTAAATTGACTTAAAAATATTTCTAATTTGGTTCTTTGATTTTTATCTATTAGTTCATTTCTACCATAAGTTTTTAATCTTCGCTTTGCTTCTACGTTGCTTAATCCTTTAGAGGATGTTTCTAATTCTTTATATATTTCTTCTTCGGTTTTTTGATATGCTTTTTCCATATTCCATTCCTTCCTATTATATAAAATTATTATACGTCAGAAACTCTAATTTTACAATATCGTCAATTTGTATTTTTTCGTTTGTTGCTGTATATAGTTCTTTGGTAACGGAATCTATCCTCTTTATTTTCGTAGTTATCGTATAATAGGTCCCACCTTTTTTCTTGGTATCTTTTTGAAAATAAGTAATTTTTATCGTTTGATTTTTATTTTTTTCTAAGTACTGCAATTGTTCATTTATTTTTTCTTTTACTTCTTCTGTTAGGCATTTTTTGGTATCCGTTATTCTACCTGTTTCCTTAATTTCTTCTTCATAACCAGTCAAAGCACTAAATGGGGCAAATTGAGCAGAACGATTGTATAAAGACATTCTTTTTCTTTTTTTGGATGTTGGATGTTCTAAATATAAAATATCACTATATTTATTCATGATGTCCTCCTATTTGTTTATTTCTTTCTATGGTGGTTGCTCCTTGTTCTAAGTTCATACCTCTTAGAATGGAATTCTTTCCATACTTTTCTTTTAATTCTAGTATTGTTTGTTGAAGTGTATTTTCTTTGTTTTCTTCTTTCCTTTGTTTTTCTTGCTTCGCTGGCTCTATAAATAAGCTTAATTGTTCTAAATGTTTTTCTTTTCTGTCTTCTTTCGATATTAGTTTACACGCAGAAATATTTATTCTTCGTACTTTATAATCTTTGTTGATAATTTTATCGAACAATTTTAATGTTGCTGTCATTATTTTTTTAGATGAGGATGTCTTTTCTTCTAAGTTAATTGTTCCATGAGCATGTTTTGGTATTTTTCTACCATAAAAGTCTTGTTTTATTTCTCCTTTAAAGTCTTTCGTGATATTACTAATGTCATAACCAATTGTTAAGACTAATTGATCTGTTAACATATTTTTCTTTACTAAGTCTAGAGATAATAAAGTAGCCATTTCTTTGATGATTAGTTTTGTTTTTTGATAGTTATAAGGGCATTGTAATACTTGGCCTGTACTAATACTTTTTACAAGTGGTTTATAACTTTTGATAGATTCTATGGTACATGGTTCATAGCCCCAGGCATGGTCTATTAAAATTTCAGCATTAACACCAAATAAACTATATAATAAATCTTCATTTTCTAATGAACATTTGGCAATATCACCTAGTGTATATATTTTATATTTTTCTAATGTTTTTGCTGTTTGCTTTCCTATTCTCCAAATATCCGTAATGGGTTTATGAGACCATAACTTTTCTCTAAAACTTATTTCATCTAGTCTTGCGATTCTTACTCCATAGGTATCTGCTTCTACATGTTTTGCTACCACATCCATCGCTACTTTTGCGATAAATAAATTACTTCCTATTCCAGCAGTTGCAGTGATTTTTGTTTCTGTCACTACTTCTTTTAATATTTTTCTTACAAATTCTTCTGGTGTTGTTTTATTGTATTTTAAGTATTTTGTAATGTCGGCAAATATTTCATCAATGGAATAAACAAAAATGTCTTCTTTCGCAATATGCCTTAAGTAAATATCATAAATTTTAGCAGATGTTTTTATATAATGAGACATTCTAGGTGGAGCGATAATAAAATCTAGTTCTTTGGTCTTATCTTTTTTTAAAGTGATGTCATCATAAGATTTACCCGTAAATGATCTATTATGATTTTCTTTTTTTCTATCTTTATTTACTTCTTTTACTTTCTGTAATACTTCAAATAGTCTTGCTCTTCCTCCTATTCCATATTGTTTTAAGGACGGACTTATTGCTAAACAAATTGTTTTTTCTGTTCTAGTTGGATCTGCTACTACAAGATTCGTGGTTAAAGGGTCTAGATTTCTTTCAGCACATTCTACCGATGCATAAAAACTTTTTAAATCAATACAAATATATACTTTATTCATTTCATCACCAAGTTTATTTTATCACGAACATTTGTTCTTGTTAAGTATCTTTTTTTATTTGGTAAATGTTTACAAAAAAAAAGAATACCTATTTGATATTCTTCTTTCTTTTTTTCTTTTTATATCTTCTTTTATAAGTACCATAGGATAGGCCTTTTAATAATTTTTCACATTCTTTTTTAGGAAATGTTCCAGATGTTGATAAAATTAAATAGTCATCATCATCTTTTTCATCTTCTACAAAATAACTAGTTGCTTTAAATCCGTTTTTCTTATAGAAGTGATATCTTCTTTCTCTTTGTTCTTTATTAGAAGCATCTTCATCTAATGGTTCTATATCTAAAACAATTTCTTTATCTTCATATTTTTTCATAATTTGTTTTAATATTTTACTTCCATATCCATGAGAATGTAATTTATCATTTACAAAGATATACATTACATAAGCTACTTTTTTTGACTTTAATACATAGACACATCCTACAAATTGTTCTTCATCATAAAAAGCTAAAAAGTCTACTTTTTTAAATATTTTTATTAACATTAATGACCACATAGGGTACAATTCATGTTTTGGAAAGACTCTTCTCATTAAGTCTTTTATTTCTTCATATTCTTCTAATCTTCTTGTTACTTTTTTTGTATTTAACATGTTACCTTCTCTTTCTTATTTTTTCTTTGTTAGCCAATGTTAAATTAAAAACGGGATTTATATCTTTTTACTTTATATTTTACTATAAGGTAAAAAGAATACCACACATATTATCTACTCTCCTTAACATGTGTATATTATATCATATTTTTTTATATTTTTCTAGTATATTGATAAGATCCTTGTTCTATATATGTTTGATATCCTTCCTTACACCAAGCATCAAACATTTCGTCTTCAGGGGAATAGTTTTTAGGAAGAGCATGTCTTTTTTTAGCTTCTTTTACACGTAAATATCTCGTAATATAGTCTTCTCTTAACTTTTCTAATGATGTTTTGGTGACATCTGGAATACGGTCATCGCTTTCTTCTTTAAATATTTGAGCACTATTAATACCGTGATATGGAGCAATTAATCTTTTAGATCTATATAAAGATTCTAAAAAAAATTCTCTATCTGTTTGGAGTTGTCTAGAATATCTTTCTATATTTTCTATTCTAGTACCACAGGCCACACATCTTACATCATATAGGTCCCTATTTTCTTCCATATCATACTGGTAGGTCATAGCAAATATGGGATGAGGGCATTTTTTAGCATATCCTCTGGCATTTTGAATTTTTATATTTAATAATCCTTGTTCTAGTAATCGTAGTTCTTCTATTTTTTTTAAATAATTTTTTACGTTACTATCTTCTTCTAAACTAGATAAGTCTTGTTCTAGCTTTTTTAACATTTCTCGAAATGGTTCATCTAATTCTCTAAACTCTTTAGCAAATTGTCCTAAACTTTCCTCCGGCATATTATTTCCCCCTGATTTTTATTTATTTTTTCTTTCCATATTGAGAAATACAAATAAATAATAATATAACCCCTACTATTTCCATCGCAACTGATATTCCTAATAATAATCCTGATGTGAATTCTGAAAAATTACTAGTTCCTTCTGTAAAATATATTCTAGATAAGGATAAAACTTCTGCTATTACGATTAGAATTGTCGCACTAATCAACTTCCTTGACATACTTCACCTGTTTTAACTTTCTATGGTTTCTTATAATAAACAAAATAATACTTCTTGTAAAGCCTAATGTTAATACATTTAATATTGTTAATACATCTACTAGTTTTTCTGTTACCTTTTTTATAATGTGGTGAGATAAAACAATATTTAAAATAAAACTTACAACTAATAATATAATAATTAAGAAAAATATTGTAGTATTAAGTGTAGGTGGTAAATTAACAGCAAAATAAGAAATAAGAATTAATATAACTGTTATGATATCTATTATACATAGAAAATTTCCTAAACTTTTTTTATTTGCAACTTTTCCTAAAATACATTTATTATAAAATGGTATCCAAGAAGTTATTGGATATTTATCATGGTTTTCTTTTGATACTGTATATAGAAAAATACTTTCAAAAATATAATTAATCAATAAATAAAGTCCTACAATAAACATAATAATGATAAATACAAAAAACATTGACATTAAAATACCTAATAATATAAAAACACTTAATCCTCCCATATTAACTCTCCTTACATACATCTATCCATTTTTTATATCCTGATGCTTTTTCTAGTTCTTTAATTGTTAGTTTTACGGCACTATTAGAACTACCACAGGCAGGATAGATTATTTCGTGTTCTTTTAAAGATACATCTAAGTAGACTATAACACTTTCTTTTATTCCAAAAGGACATACTCCACCTACTTGATGTCCAATAAATTTTTCTACTTGATCAAATGGTATCATTTTTGCTTTTGTAGAAAATTCTTTTTTGTATTTACTATTATCTATCTTTTTATCTCCAGCAACAACAATTAAAATTGGTTTTTCATCTACGAAAAATGATAGAGTTTTGGCAATATCTCCTTCTTTACAATTTAGTGCAAGGGACGCTTCTTGGACTGTTGCGGAAGATGTTGTAAATTCCATTACATTCTTATCTAATTCATATTTTTTTAAATGTTCTTTTGCATTTTCTATTGACATATTTTCCTCCTATTTTAATAAATTAAATTGTTCTAAAATGTCATGTAGATCTTTACTGTTTTCTGGATTTCTTAAATCTTCTTTTATTGTATATACTTTTTGTTCCCAATAGAAGTCATTGGAATTATTTTTTATACACTCTCTCATTACATTAACGTTGTTTGTTATTGTATAACCAAGACTATTATTTTTATAGTCTTTTTTCTTGGAATCTGTAATTAAATTACTTTCTTTGGCAGAGATTTTTTTGTGAATTCGTCCCCTTTGAAAATGAATAATATCTTTATCTTCTGAAGTTATTCCTCTACCATAGTGAATTGGGTAATCTATATTTTCAGGAAGCTCTTTATGACCTATTATCTCATATTCTCCATAAGAAATAACATTATTTAAAATTATCTGTGAAGGAAATGTTTTTAGGGTTTCTAATTCTGTTATTGGAACATTTTTCTTTGGCGTTATGATATGAAATAATTCTATAATGATAGGTCTTGTTAAGAATATATTCCAATAATCTTCTCCTCCTTTTTGATGCTTTTTGATATCCATGATAATTCTTCCATATCCATATAGGCCTTTATCTAGTTTTAATCTAAAATAGTCTCCCTCTTGATATTTGTATCTTTTTAATGTCTTGTTTTTAAAAGCGGTGATTTCTTTTATTTCTTCTTCCGTAGTACTTTTTATCCAATTTTTAATCCACTCTTTAAACTCGTTTAAATTAGTAATATTTAATCCTGCAATATCTGATTCATAATAGGATTGTTCACATTTTCCACTGGCTAGTGTTACTTGCTTATCCCACCAGAATAAATACATTTCATTTTTTAAATTTCTTATCGAAGATTCTGTTAGTTTTTTTACTTTTCCCTGCTTTGTTTTTGGTAATATAAATTTATGATCTTCACTCAAACAACAAGAAACATCACTTTCATAATAACATTCTTTGGTTGCGAGGACTCTTTTTTCTAATTTATTTTCATTTATATAAATTATGTAATTTTTATTTATTTCTTTTTTTATCCAGTTTTCTTCTACTTTCTTAAGACCAAAGAACTTCCTTTGTTTATTTGTTAATTCAAAAATCATAATTTTTCTTTTCTCCTTTTCAATTGTTACTCTCCTATTACCATTCTTTCTTATCCTCTGTTTGTATTTTCTTCATCACTTTTTGGTGTTTTGGAAAAAGCGTCTAAATCTACTTTTTCACCACCTAAAATAAGCTTTATACCAGGTTTCGATATCAGTGCCTTCTACTTTTATCTTTTTATTTTTCTCTAATAAAATCGTACTAACATCTTTGAATCTAGCTACAGATACTCCATCATACACTACCATGGTAATTATTCTGCCATCTATTAAAGTTACATATAACTCGTTTTTTTGATGAAGATAATTTGTAGTATGTTGATAACTTTCTTTCATCTTAATAGATACAATATCTTCATATTTAAAGTGAGTAATTTTTCTTTTACATAATACAATGATATAATTTTCTGTTAGGAGGAAATCATGATCGCTGTTTGCTCCTTGTTCATGATTATACCAATACAATATTTTTCCTATTTTATTTATTAAGTTTTGAGATAGTATATATTTTTTTATTTTTTTCTTATGGTAAATAATGATTATATTATATGTAGTTAGAAATATTATCCATAAAAAAATTATAAAAGCAATAAATCCTATTCTTAGATCTACATTAAACGTTAAATATAAAAATACGAAAAATATGATAAGATACACACACCAGCCAAAGAAACGATACCATATTTCAACAGCAATATAATCATCGATAGTTTTTTCTTTCGTATTTTTCATATTTTACCTCTTTCCTACATTATAACTGATTTTTAGGCAAAAGAAAACTAGATAGTTTATCTAGTTCTTTTTGGAAAATCTGCATTGTTTTAATACTTCTCCTGTTTTTAAGTATTGATAGGTTGGAAATTCAAATAGAATTGGTTTTAGTTTTTGATAATCAATCTTTCCTAAATCATTTAAGTATTCTTCTTTTACATAAGTATGAACTGGTACTAAGATAAAGTTATCAAAACCTGGAGTTTCATAGATATCTTCTAGCTTGCATTCTATAGAAAGTGGAGATTTGGTTATAATGGGGGTATTTAGCTCTCCTACTTCGTAGTCAAATACTTTTGATTTATCTGCTACTTTCTTACTAACACAACCTACATAGTCAGCTTCTTGTAGCATAGCTTCATCTATTAAGTTAATAGATAGAGCTTTGGTGCTTTTGATGACACTATTTGTATAGTGATTTTTATTTAAACTTACCATATAGTGGTCATGTCCCATAATACCAAGATGACCTACTAATAAGTAGTTTGGTGTATTTTCTTCCATTACTCCAATTACTACGATTAGGCTTGGATAAAGAGCTAGACTTTTTCCAATATCTTTTTTAGTCATCTAAGTTCATCTCTTTCATAGTGTTAATTGCTGCAAAAACGGGTGGGAATCCGATATATGGTAAGCATTGCATTAAGGCTGCGTATTGTACCTCTTTTGTATTTCCAACTTTTAAATTTCCTAATACATGAGATTTTAATGGTCCTATTTGATTTAGGGTTGTTAGAATACATAAAACAAGTAGTTCTTTGGTCGCAACATCTAGTCCTTTTCTAGAATAAAAGTCCCCGAAACATAGTTCTGTTAAAAATTTAGGAATGGCTTCTCCTATTTCTTTTGGTAATGTTTTATATTTGTCTTTTATTTCTGTACCATAAATTGGTTCTTGAATCTCTAATCCTTTTTCATAGCGATTTTCATCTGTTGTAGTAGAGGATGATTCTAGTGGTAGTTTTATATTCTTTTCCGTAAATACTTCGTTCATGGTAGATATCGCATTTAAGGTTCTTGGAAAGCCAATAAATGGTGCACAATTATAGATTGCTTCTCTTATTTCTATTGGTGTTAGGCCAACATTTAGGCAGGCATTTACATGAGCTTTTAATTGAGGAAGAGTTTGCATTGTTGTTAAAACGGTTATGGTGATTAATTCTCTCATTTTATTATCTAAAGCACCTACTTCGCTCACTTCTCCAAAAATAAATTTTTGTAGAATATCCATAAATTCAGGATCAGTTGTATCTTTTGTTCTTTCTGTTCCAAATAATTCTTTAAATTGTTTGTTACATATTTCTTCTCTTGTCATTTTATCATTTCCTTTCTTTTGTTATTATTTTTATCATATTATAAGTTAGTAGAATTATCATAAATATCATTCCTAATTTTTCTAGATAGAAAAATATTGGTAATTGGTTATAATCAAAGAACTTAAAGTGAGTTAATAAAAATAATTCTTGCCATGGAGTGGTTTTTATAAAGGCATATGCTCCATAAATAAATAGTAATAATACTATTAAATAAATTACATATTCCAAAGTAGATTCTTTTATTCTTTTTCTGATGTTATTAAAACATGCTGTTAAATGTAATCCTAAGTGAACTGATACTAATATTAAGGACCAGGCAGTAGATATTAAGTGTAAGTCTCTTGCAAACATAGTAGTTTTTAGATTTAAGAAGGAAAATACGGTTGTTGATATCATAATGGAGCTAATGATAATGAAAATCATATCTAATAATAGAAGAAAATCTATCACGGTAGAAATCATTCTTTGTTTATTATATTTTCCTTTTGGTAGAGCTTTATACCATTTTATGTTTAAGATATGGTGAATCATAAATAGTATTAATGTTATGGTTCCTAATATTTCATGTAGTTTATTACCAGTAATATGATAGCCTGATAAAATAATTAAGCTTATAAACATCATAACATCTATGATTATTCGTAGTTTTTTCATTTACTAAAATCCTAGTTCTTCTAACCAGTCTTCTACTTCGCTTTGTGAGTTTTGGGCATCATCTCCGTAGATAGCTAGTCCTTCTGTTACAGTAGCGTCAGGTTCTTCTGCTTGAATATTTTCATCGGTTCCTGATAGGCCACTTCCTCCATGAGTAATAAATGGAGCAATTGTTTTTCCTGATAAGTCATATTCATCTAGGAAAGTATAAATTGGCATTGGTAGGTCTCCCCACCAGTTTGGATAACCTAAGAAAATAGTATCGTACCCATCTATGTTTTCAATTGTTGTTTTAAGTTCGGGTCTTGCATTTTCTTGTTGTTCTTGTTGAGCATAATCTACTAATTCGTTATAATCTTCAGGATAAGTTTCTACTGTTTCTAGTCTGATGATATCTCCTCCTATTGCATCATGAATATAGTTCGCAACGGTTTGAGTATTTCCACTCATTGAAAAATATAATATTAATGTTTTAGATCCCGTATTTGTTTCTTCTCTTGTATTCTCTTCTACTGCGTTATTAGCGTTTTCATTTGAAGTAGTTCTTGTTGTAAAGAAGATAATACTTCCTATTACAGCAATTATTAGTATGGCAATTATTAGTGTTAATACTTTTTTATTCATTTTCTTTCCTCTTTTCTATATATTTTTACCTAATTGATAGGCATCTTCTAAAAAGTGTTTAGGCATCATAGTCGTTGTTCCACAACCTTTCCCTATTATCATTCCTCTATCTTCATAATTCATGTAATCTACTAATTTTTTATAATGGGTAATTAGAGGTTCTACTGTAGAATCATCTGTATTCCAACAAGTCATAATATAAGCTGTTTTTAAGCGCTTTCTACTAATTCTTCCTGTCCTTGAATAAAATCTATCTATGCTTGCTTTTAAGGGAGCAGTCATAGCAAAATAATATACTGGTGTTGCTAGAACTAGGGCGTCTGATGTTTCTATTTCATCTAGTATTTTAGGCATATCATCTTGAAATACGCAGTTACCATTCATACCACAGTGGTTACAGCCAATACAAGGATGAATATTTAAATGAGCGGTATCGAATCTTTTTATTTCGTGTCCTTTTTCTGTTGCTCCTCTTATAAATTCATCTACTAGCGTATTGGATGTTCCATGTAAGTTGTTACTTCCTGTTAGTATCGTTATTTTCATTTAGTACTCCTTTCAATTAATTCTTTTAACTCTCTTTCTGTTGGATGATAACTAAAGCATTTTCCTTGTATCCAGTTGATATTTGGATACATTGCTTTTAATTCATTTTCTGCTCTTGTCATACCACTTCCTCCAGAGGTTGCGAAAGGTATTACTGTCTTTCCTTCTAAATCATACGTATCTAAGAATGTCTTTACTATGTTTGGAGAAGTCTCCCACCAGATTGGAAAGCCTAGAAAAATAATGTCATATTAATCTATATTTTCTAAGTCCTTTACTATTTCTGGTCTTATACTTCTATCTTCACACTCTATACTGCTTCTGCTATTGGTGTTTTCCCAGTTTAAGTCTTCATTTGTATACTCTTGTACTGGTTTTATTTTATAAATATCTCCTTCTGTTAAAGATGCAAGTTGTTCTGCTAATTCTTTTGTAGTATTTGTGCATGAAAAATAAGCAATTAGATTCTTCAACTTTTCCTTCCTCCTTTTTTATTATTGACTTTGGTATTTCTTGTTGTTATACTCATTGTAATAGTTAAACTTTGGTTTAAGTCAATAGTTTTTTTTATTTTTTTTTAGGAGGTTTTTTATGAGTTATTCTATTGGTGAAGTTGCTAAACAATTTTCTATTCCTGCTTCTACTTTACGTTATTATGATAAACAAGGACTACTTCCTATGGTAGAGAGAAAAAATGGAGGAATTCGTTCTTTTACTGATAAGGATTTAAAGGGTGTTAAAACAATTGAATATTTAAAGAGGTCTGGTATGCCAATAAAAGATATTAAAAAGTTTATTGATTGGTGTAATGAAGGAGATTCTTCTTTAGAAAAACGTTATCAACTTTTTGTGGAGCGTAAAAAGTTAGTAAAAGAGGAAATAAAGGAGTTAGAGGAAACTTTAAGTGTCATTGAAGATAAATGTAAATATTATGAAGATGCTTTAAGGAATGGCTATGAAGATCGTAGTAAATGCCCATTTGTTGTAAAAAAATAGAAGACAATGTGATGTTGTCTTCTTTTATTTTTCTTCTATAATTTCTGCTTCTTGTATTTTGTCTTTTTTCTTTTTATGTTTTTTCTTTCCTTTTAATTCTTTTTTTATCTTTTTTATAAAACTTGTATTTCTTACTGCTATATATATTATGAAAACTAGTCCTGCAATAATTAATACTGGTAATATAAAGGCAAAGAAGAACCAAAGTAATAGAATTGTGATTGCTATTCCTAATATAAAGAATAGTATATTTTTTATTTTATCCATAGTTTTCCTCCTCTAATAAATCAGTATTTAAATAATAGTAGTAATGTAGAAGTTCTCTTTTATATTCTATAATTTTACCTTCTGGTAATACTAACATTCTGGTTACCCCAACTTGTTCTACAAAAGATGGATTATGGCTTACCATGATTAGGGTTCCTGTATAGTTTTTAAAGTTTTCTCCTATTATTTTTTGGGTTTCTGGATCAAAGTGGTTGGTTGGTTCATCTAATATAATAATATTCGTTCTTTGTATTAGTATCTTACATAATGCAACTCTTGCTTTTTCTCCAGGAGATAAGACTTTTACTTTTTTAAAAACATCATCTTTTGAAAACAAGAAGTTTCCTAAGAAGGTTCTTAACTCTAAATCATTATAATTGGGATTGTCTATATTTTCAAGTATTGTTTTATTTTCATCTAGTATTTCTAGTTCTTGAGCATAGTAAGCAATACTTGCATGATAACCATAAGTTATTTCTCCTTTTATTGGGGTTAGTTGTTTCATAATTAGTTTTAAAAGAGTAGATTTTCCTACTCCATTTTCTCCAACAATTAAGAACTTTTCTCCTCTTTGCATTTGAAAAGATAAGTTACGATATAAATCGTTTTTATTAGGATAATGAAATGTTAAGTGTTCTACTTCTAGAGGAATCTTACCACTTTTTTCTAGTGGCTCTACTTTCATAGTAACTGTTTTATATTTTTCTTCTTCCTCTTCTAATTCATTTCGTTTCTTTTCTAGTAATTTCTTTCTAGATTGTCCAAGTCTTTTTATATTGTGATTCGTACGGGATGCTTGTTCTGACTTTTTTACAATTTCTTCTAGATGTTTAATTTCTCTTAGTTGTTCGGCTCTTTTTCTTTCTTTTTCTAACATTTCGACAGCATATAGTCTTTTAAACTCTTTATAATTTCCTTTATATACTTTAATCTTATGAGTCACTTTATTAATGAACATTGTCTTGGTAATAATTTCATTTAAAAAATCAATATCATGACTAATGACTAAGATCATACCATGATAGTTTTTTAAGTAGTTCGTAATAAAATCTTTTGTTTTCATATCTAAATGGTTGGTTGGTTCATCTAAAAGTAATATGTCGGCATTTTCATAAAGTATTCTAGCAAAAGCTATTTTTGATTTTTGTCCTCCAGATAAGTCTTTTACTTTCATTTCTAGTAAATCACTTTCTATTTGCATGTTTTCTAGAATCGATAATAATTCATCTTCTGCTTGATATTGATGGAGACTATCTAGTTTGTTTTGTATTTGTTCTGCTTCTTTTAATAGTTTCTTTTGGTCTTTTTCTATCGTATTTGGTAGTTTTTCATAGATTTCATTTAGTTTTTGTTCTAGTTTCTTTATTGGTCTAGCACTCATAAGATAAGTTAAGACATCTATATTATCTTCTATTTTTATTTCCTGAGGAAGATAGGCAATTTTTTTGTTATTAGTTGTTATTTTACCAGCATCTAGTCTTTCTTGTTTTAGAATTATTTTAAATAAAGTAGTTTTACCAGCACCATTTACACCTGTTATTCCTACTTTATCTTTTTCTTCTATTTTAAACTCTGCATCATCGTAGATTGTTTCACTACCAAAGGCTAGATATAGGTGTTCTCCTTTCATCTATCTTCCTCGCTTTCTATTTTTGAATTTCGGCATATTGATTAATAAATTTAATTAAAGCGTTACATATATTTTCTACTTTTTCTATTTCATCTAAATCTCTATACTTTCTATTAATTTCTATTTGAACTACATCTATATCTGTTGTACCAAAGATATATTTGGTAATTCCTCCTCCTTTAAATGGATCGTTTGTTGCGATTTCTTTAATATTATTTTCTATTAAAGCATCTTTTAGTTCTTCTATGGTAGAAAAATCAGCACTTAAATTATTTAAAGTACCAAGTTCTACATCAAACTCTCTATTTTTACTTGCTCCATGAATATCAATTAATAGTTTTATATTATTCTTTTTTATCATTTCTTCTAATAGTACTTTAAAAGCATCTACTTCATTCCAGTTGGAATCTAATAGTGTATCTTTTTCTTTTATTAAATAACTACATCCTGTCTTTTCAGATACATATTTGGCAATTGCTCTTGTGAGTGGTTCTCTATGCTTTATTTCCCCATTTAGACGATGTTGCTCCATAGTATGAGGAGCAGTTAAAATGACTGGGATATTCCCCTCTTTTTTAATATACGGTTCTTCGCTTGGTTCTTCTAATTTTTCTAAATATTTTTCTAGGCCCATGTATTTCTCCTTCTATTATTTTCAATGTGCTTTCATCTAATTTTCCATCATAATATTTTTTTAATACTTGGCGAAATACTTCCATATCAGGATTTGCACATAAAAATAAGGTCATTGATGATTGTACTTTTCTAGCATCTATTCTACCAAATATTTCAATCGCTGTCTTTCCTTCTATTTCTAATAAAGCTTTCGATATTTCTACTAGTCTACTACCAAGTACTTTGTTTTCTAGATATTCTTTTGCATCATCTAGAGTTACAATTCCATAATAATTTGATTTTTTACTAAAACCTAATCCTTTTATTTGAGGAAATATATACCATATCCAGTGACTTTTCTTCTTTCCATTTTTTATTTCTTCTAAAGCTTTGGGATACTGTTTTCTTTGGGCATCTAAAAATCTAGTAAATGTCATTATATTCCTCCTTTTTATTTTTGATATTGTTCACATTCTTTTTCATGGGAATTAATAATCCCTATGGCTTGTAAATAAGAATAAATAATTGTACTACCTACAAAGCGCATTCCTCTTTTCATTAAATCTTTCGATATTTCATCTGATAGAGGAGACGTTGTTTTGTGTTGTTCATAGATTATTTTGTTGTTTGTAAAGTGCCAGATATAGTTTTTAAATGTTTGATATTCTTTTTGTATCTCTATAAAAATAGAGGCGTTTTTTATAGTAGCAGTTATTTTTCTTCTATTTCTTACAATATTTTTATTTTGCATTAACTCTTCTATTTTATCTTCTTTATAATTACTTATTTTGTGATAGTCAAAATTATCAAACGCTTGTCTAAAGAATTCTCTTTTATTTAATATACATTCCCAGGAAAGTCCTGCTTGAAATGATTCTAATAAGAGCATTTCAAATAATTTATTATCATCATATACAGGTACTCCCCATTCTTCATCATGATATTTTACATATATTGGATTATTTATATTTACCCAGTTACAGCGTCTCATTATTTAACCTCTTTATAAAATAGATCTCCATATCCACCTTCATTTTTCTCTACTTTTTGTAAGTAAGTATAACCAATCTTTTTATAAAATTCTGGCGCTTGATCTGTCCATAAATATACTTTTTGATAACCAAGCTCTTTGGCTTTATCAGCGATTTCTTGTAGCATCTTAGTACCATATCCTAATCTTCTATATTCATCAAATATCATGACACTGCTTATCCATGGATAAATTTCAGGATATTTCTTTAAGTTTTCTTTTTGTAAAGTACAAAATCCTACTAGTTTATCATCATCATAAAAGGCATAACCAATTGGTAATCCTTCCTCTCTTGTTAAATCATTTTTAAACTTTTTAGTAATTAAGTTTAAATCTAGGGCATTATTAAACTGATGCCAATGGGTGTAATGTTTATTAATTATTTTTTCTAAGTCTTCTTTACTAATATCTTTAAATTTTATAAATCTTGTCATATTTACTCCTTTTATTACTTAACTTTTGTTGTATTTTCTATCTCTTGTAGTTCAAAGCGATATTTTTGTTTTACGTTTGGATATTTTTGGTGGTCTACTTCTTCTAAAAACATCTTTAGTGGTCGTACCCAGCAAGAACCATCTCCATATAGTTTACGATATACTACCATATCTTCGCAAGTTTCAGAGTCTTTCACAATTTCTTCTACTAGGTAATAGTTCCCTTTAAAATGTTTATATATTCCGTGTATTTTTATTGTTCTCATGCTTACTCCTTTTCTTTATAATATCTTTTTCCAATAGTGCTTTTATTAAAATAAGTACTAGATACTTTTACTGGTAAATAGAAGGTATCTTGTTGCCAGTCTTTAGACATTTCTTCTTCTTGGTCTAAGAGTGGTTCTTTGGCCAAAGAAAAGTCATCGGCATGACTTTCCGCCATATCATACCATAAACTATAATCATTTTCATTTAGGTCCATTATTGGTGGTAATAAGCCACGTGATAAGACCATTTTATTAAATAAGCATTTTGCTGTTCTTTTATTTCCTTGTGGTAGAATTTGAGCCATCATGAATTCTCCTGCTATTTCAATACAACCTTCTAAGAATTCGTAGTCGGAAGCATTTTGATATAAGTCGTCATATCTTTTTTGCATTTGTTTAAAGAAGTATGGTATTTCTTGTGGTGGTAGAGAATAAATAGTTTGATATGGAGCAAGATTTATTCTTTGACGAGTTTGTATTGTTTTTGCTTCTAAATCGTTTTCTTTTTGTGATTCTTTTATCGCTTCTTTTAAATCTAGTGGTTTTTTCTCTTCTAATAAAGAATTTAAGACACCTTTTATTAAAGGAATAATTTGTTCTCTTTTATGGCGATTATTTTTCCATAGTGTTCTTTTGGATTGGTTTGTTGTTAAAGTGGAATTTAGTTCACTTTCTACTTGCTCTATCGCTGGTCTTATAAATCCTAAACAGTTTTTTTCGACAATATAGGGAATATCTAGTGTACTTAGAATCATTCTTCTTACATAAGCATCTTCCTTACTAAATGGTGGTACTGAAAATAAGTCAGCAATGTCGTGCTCTTGTAGAAAAGCAATTGTTTTCGCTGCTTGTTCTTGTACTGTGATAGGATTTGGTATTGGTTCCATATAGTTTGGATATAGTTTTTTTCTTCTAGGAAAAAAAGCACCAATAATTTCATCTATGTTATGAGGAAATGCTTTATCTGTACTAATTTGTAAATCATTAACATTCTTTAAGACTTTTTCTTTGTCTTCCCAGGAATAGTCTGTCATTAACATTTTTTGATATAGATGTAGTAGTGTATGAAGTTCTTCTTTGGTTGGCGGAGTCTGTGTTGTTTTAAAGTAATTTTGTTCTAATAAATATCTGATGTGATCTTTTAAGTCTTCTGCTTGAGCATAAACTTCATAGTTTTCCCTGGTAATAGGATGCATAGGCATTCCATAGGTTTGTCTATATAATCTAGTTTTGTGCCAACTCATTATTTTTCTTATAGAATAATGATATTGACTTTCAAATAATTTATCATATCTACCTCTTTTTACATCCTTTAAAAAGTTTTTTAGTTCTATTTGTGTACAACCATAAATATCTTTTGAATGTATATTCCAGGTAGAAATTTCTCTTTTAATTTCTTGTATAAATTTTTCTTTTTCTGTTTGCATTTTTCAACTTCCTTTTATTTATTATATCACAAATAAAAATAGGAACGCAAAGTTCCTATTTGTTTTGTTCATAACGATTTAAAAATTCTTCTTTATATTCTAAGATATTATCATTTTTTATAGCTTCTCTTAAGTCTTCTGTTAATTTTATTAAAAAGCGAATATTATGAATGGATAATAGTCTTCCTCCTAGTGTTTCTCCTGTTGTAATTAAGTGCCTAATATATGCTTTCGAATAGTTTTGACATGTATAACAGTCACATCCTTCTTCTACTGGAGATAGATCTTCTTTAAATTTTGCGTTGTTTAAATTTATTTTTCCATCTCTAGTAAATGCTTGTCCATGTCTAGCAATTCTAGTTGGTAATACACAGTCAAAGATATCTACACCACGAATTACACCTTCAATAATATCTCTTGGTTCTCCTACTCCCATTAAGTATCTAACTTTATCTTCTGGTAAGTATGGTACAGAATAATCGATGGCTTTATACATGTCTTCTTTACTTTCTCCGTCGTTAGCTACTCCACCAATACTATAACCATCAAAATCTAATTTTACGGTTTCAATTGCTGAATATTTTCTTAAATCTTCATGAGCTCCACCTTGAACAATTCCAAATAGAGCTTGATTGGGATTGTTGTGTACAGCTTTTCCTCTTTTGGCCCAACGAATGGTTCTTTCAATACTATTTTTTAAATATTCATGCGAAGCACTTGCTGGTGGACATTCATCAAAACTCATAGCAATATCACTATCTAGTTTATTTTGAATTTCAATTGATTTTTCTGGGGTTAATAGTAAGTTCTTACCATCGATATGACTTTTAAAGTGTACTCCTTCTTCTGTTATATCTTTCTTTTTGTTTTTAGCAAGTGAAAAGACTTGAAAGCCACCACTATCTGTTAGAATAGGTCCATCCCAGCTCATAAAGTTATGTAGACCACCACAATTTTTTATGACATCTGGTCCTGGTCTTAACCATAGATGATAGGTATTAGATAATATAATTCCGGCGTGTACCGCTTTTAATTCTTCTTTTGATAGAGATTTTACAGTAGCACGAGTTCCTACTGGCATAAACATAGGAGTATCATAAGTTCCATAATTTGTTTCTATCTTACCTAATCTAGCTTTAGTATTTTTTTCTGTTTTTAATAAATGATATTTTATTTTCATGCAATCCCTTCCTTTAACCGTTACCATTATATCGAATTAATAAAAAAAAAGCAATTGGATACTAGTATCCATATTTTACTTCATTGCTTTTTTTATTCCTTTTTCTTCTATAGCAGAGGCTTTTAAGGCTGTAATTGTTGCGGCATGCATCATACCGTTTTTAGCTTGATAAGTAAAGTCCTCTCCTGCTGCTCTTCCTAGTATTGCTTCTCCTAAAGGGCTATCCATAGAAACGAATAGTTTTTCACCAATTGGCTCTATTCCTATGGTTTCTTCTACTAAAACCCCTGTTATTTCTCTTACTCTTCCTTTCCTTACAGTTACTAACAAATCAAATTCTGTACCTAATCCTACTTCTGTATCAGAGGCATCTGTTACTACTACTCCTCTTTCTAATATCCCTTTTAAATGGTCTATTATGACATTTTCTTGAGATATTTTATCAATAATCTCACGGTCATTATCTCCTGTTTGCCCAGCATAGCATTCTGCTACACGACCGGTTTTAGATTTTATTAAACTATCTCTATATTCTTCTCTTATTCCTATTTCCGTTCTTAAACATTCATATTGTTCTGGTATTAATCTCATAGTTACACTTCCTTAATTTAAATTATTATATGCTTAACGAAAAGTGTTATTATTATACTCCTATTTTTTGTTTTTGACAATAAAAAACGTTACTAAATCGTAACGCTTTCTAATCCATAATTATTATTTTCATCCTTTATAAAAGTAAATATGGTAGTTGGTATTTGATCTTTTACTTGGTTATATTCTTCTTCTGTTATTTCATATTCCATATCATATGGACCAAATACTGGATTTTCTCCTGTTAGACTATCCTCTACACTTTTATAATAGTTCATTTTGGGAGAACATATTTCTCCACAATAATCATTGTATAGTATTTTTGCTTTTACCGTGTATTTATTATCTACTTTTTCTCCTTGTATTTCATAAATGTTTGGCATAAATACTCCACTTCCTCCATGAGCGTGGATATCTTGGAAGAAGTATTGTCTTTTGGCACTATCATAACGATATAGTGGTTCGTTATCAATTGTACAGATAATATCTTCATGGACAAATGGATGATTGGTACCAAAGAATTGTTCTAAAACTTTCTCTAGTTCGCTTTCCATAAAATCTTCGCCTGTTTTATTTAACTTCATTAAAGCAAAATATAGTACTTTTTGATTATCCATCTCTTCAACCTTTGTTGGATAAGTATCGGCAAGATATCTGGTGTAATCCATTATTTGTTCTTTTAGTATTTCTTCTTCACTTGTCGATATTTCTTCTGTTTTTATTTCTTTTTCTTCTTTTTCATCTTTTTCTTTTTTTACTTCTTTTACTTCTTTTTTATCTTCTCTTAATACATTATCATAAATAATATAGGAAGATGTTCCTAGTAAAGCAATTACTAATATAATAATCACAATTGTTTGTATTTTGACTTTTTTCATATTTTCTCCTTTTTATTCTTATTATTTTCCTTTTCCTTGTTGATTTAAGTTTTCATAATAAGCATTTTGTAATTGTACAAATCGTAGTTTTGCTTCTTGTTGAAATAGTTGTAGCTGTTTTCCCATTTCTTCTAATTCTTTTTGTTTTAGGAAGTGACGATATTTATTTTTTATTTCTTGGCGAAATTTTTCTATTCTGTTTAGAGCTTCTCTAAATGTTTCTCCTGTATCGTCATCACTTGTCAATAGTTCCATTAAGATCATAATTAGTCTTTCATATTCCTTGCCTACTTTTTCTGCTACAAGGGGATGGGCTAGTTTCGTATTTAAAATAATAATGTTTTTTATTTTGTCATCAGCAATACGAAATGTTTTTCTAGGACTAGCCATAGGATAGCCATAGATTTTATCACTAAATGTTACATGCTTTAATTTTTTCTTTTTAGGAACTACTTGATACATTTTACTACACCTACTTTTCTAATAAATCTGGTCTTCTTTCTTTTGTCCTTTTTATACTTTCTGTTTTTCTATACTCTTCTATTTTTTTATGATCTCCATTTACTAATACACTTGGCACTTCCATTCCTCTAAAGTTTCTAGGCTTGGTATAAGTAGGATAATCTAAGAGGTTGTTGTTGAAGGAGTCTTTTTGATGAGATTCTTCTTCTATTACTCCTGGTATTAGTCTAACAATCGAGTCTGTTAAGACCATACTGGCAATTTCTCCTCCTGTTAAAATATAATCTCCAATACTTATTTCTAAATCACAGATCGAACGAATTCTTTCATCAAAGCCTTCATAGTGTCCACATATGATAATAAGATGTTTTTCTTTGGATAAATCGTAGGCCATGGACTGTTTATAAGGGGTTCCATCTGGAGTGGTTAGAATTACAATAGAATCTTCTGTTTTCAAATCTTCTACGCAGTCAAATATTGGTTGACACGTCAATACCATACCGTTTCCTCCTCCATAAGGTGTATCGTCTACTTTATGGTGAGGATCTTTTGAATAGTCTCTAAAATTATGAATGTTTATTTCTACTTTTTTATCGTTAATAGCACGACTAATAATCGATTGAGAAAATATTCCTTGAAACATTTCTGGGAACAAGGTAACAATATCAATTTTCATTTTCTCACCTACTTTACTAAAATATCATCTATAATAACTTCTTTTTTATCTGGATTTATGGTTATTAATGGCGTATTCATTGGTACTAATACTTCTTTATCAAAAAGAATACGGATAATTTTATTCGTTGGACTTGCATAAAATATTTCTTTTATTATTCCCCTTTTTCCTTGTGTTGTCAAGGCTTGGTAGTTTATTAAATCTTCATCTAATACTTCTTCTTTTTCTAATTTTAATTCATCTATATCAATATATACTTTCTTTTTTAATAAAAATAATACTTCATTTATGTCATGATAATTATTTAACGTTACCATATCAAAGCCTTTATGAACTCTATAACTTCTTATTATATAATCTTTATTATCAATCGTTAGTTTATTCCCAATTTTAAAGGCTTTGTCTTTGTATGTGAAATTGCTTTTTATTTTTAATTCCCCTTTGATTCCATGAGTAGAAGTAATTTGTCCTAAATAAATTAATTTCATTATTTATTTAACTCATATAGTAGAATACTTGTTGCGATTGCAACATTTAAGCTTTCTACACTTTCATTCATTTTAATATATAATCTTTTATCACATTTTTCTAGGACTTCTTTTCTTACTCCATTCCCTTCGTTTCCAACGATTAAAGCATATTTTTCCTTATCTTTTTTTGTTAATTCACATACATCTATTCCATAGTCTACAGAACTACCATAGATTGGTATTTCTTTACTTTTTAACATATCTAAAAAGGGTATTATTTTTCTATTTATTACATTTAAATGAAATAGCATTCCCTGGGTTGCTCGTACAACTTTAGGATTATATAAGTCTACTGTGTTTTCTGAGAGAATTATTGTATCTATATCAAATGCTTTAGCACTTCTTAATATCGTTCCTAAATTACCAGGATCTTGAATTTCATCTAATATTAATAATTTATTTCCTAGTTCTTCTTTTTCTGGTATTTTTTTACATACTGCCATAATATTAGGTGGTGTTGTCATGTCTGATAAGCTATTTAATATTTCTTTTGTTACATATGTATAAGGACATGGTAGAGGGATTGCTTCCTCTTCTTCCATGATTAGTTCTTCTATTAGATTACTTTTATATGCTTCTAGTACTAAGTGCATTCCTTCTACAATAAACTCATTAAATTCTTCTCGATATTTTCTTTGTTTTAGTTTTTTATATTTTTTTATCTTTTCATTATCTAAACTTGTAATTACCATTAGAAATCTTTCATCTCCTTACGATACTTTTTATAGTCTTTCATATTTTCTTCTACCAGTGCCCAGAATTTAGGACTGTGATTAGCATGTATTAAATGGGATAGTTCATGAACAATTACGTAGTCTAAGTATTTTTCCTCTCTTTTAATTAATTCTAGATTCAAGGTTATGGTCTTTGTTCTTATATTACATACACCCCATCTAGTTTTCATCTTTCTTATTTTTAATTCTGGATATGGTATTCTTTTGGAAAAACGATGATATATTTTATCAAGATGATCTTTAAATATTACTTCTGCTTGTTTTTTATACCATTTGTCAATATCTATATTTTTATTTATAAATACTTTCTTAGTGCCAAAGGAAATATCACAGTATTCTACATTTACTACATCGTATTTTTTACCTAGAAAGTAAAAACCTGTATTGTTTTCGTTTTTTATTTCTTGTTGAGATATCATTTTTCTGATTTTATCAGCATTGTCTTCTATTAATTTAGTTATTTCTTTGGTTGGTGTGAAAATACTTGTTGTGACATAGATAGTTAAATCCTTTTTTACACGAATGTAAGTATTTTTAGTTGTTTTCTTTTTTACTACTTCAATATTATATACTTTTCCGTCCAGTTGTAGTTTCATGTTATCACCATTTTTATTTTACTATAAAAATAAAAGAAAAGAAAGTTTCCTTTCTTTTATGCATTTGTTCTTTCTACTCCTTCATAGTAATAGAAGCCGTCTGTTCCTATTTTGAAGGTGTAGGTATATTGTTGTAGAGAAGAAGCATTATCATTTACATATGTTTTGATAATATCTTCTGTTAATGTTTCTTCATTACCTAATGTTAACTCTTGAGTTAGATTCATATCTTTAAATAATTTGTTTTGAGATGCATCGTAGAATACAACAGCTGTTTGAACTGTTAATTTATCTTTTGTTTTAATAGAAGATATTACTTCTTCAGTTAGTGTCAATGGTGTTGTTGCAACTCCGCAATCTGCTGTTGTTGCCGTATAACGACGAAGAGATATATTATATGTTACATCACTACATCCTAATTTAAAACTGTTTATTTCATGATAGGTTCCTGTACCAAATAATCTTTCATAAGCATCTTTTACATCACTTTCTTCTATATAAGCAGCATATCCAGCACCAGGCTCTATTGTTAATTCTTTCATTAAATTGCTCGCTATCGCAAATTTATATTCTTCACTCATAGCAGATACTTTACTTCCGCCATCTTTAAAAATTAAAGTATCAATTGCCTCACTTGGATTATGTACTGTTTCTATTAAATATTTAACGTTAGGATTTCTATTTTCTAATTGAGCTTCTGTTGGTCCTGTATCTTCTTGTTGTTTAATAACTAAAAAATCAAATCCTGGTATCTTAATCACACTATGTTCTACCAAAATAAAACAAACTAACACAATGATAATAAAACCAAAGATTAATGGTATTACTACTCTACCCCTATTTTTATTTTCCATATATCATTCTCCTTATTTTAATTATCACAGTTTTTTTCTTTTTTATCAATCTTTTTTTTATTTTTTGTATAACTTTTTTTATCTTTCACATATTAAGTTTAGGAGGGATAATTATGGATTTAAGTATACGTGAACATATTATACAGAATTTTAAAGGCGATAATTATGATACTTTACGTAAAGCTATTGATGAAGCAGTAAGAGAACAGGATGAAGTTACTTTACCAGGTCTTGGTGTTTTTTTAGAAATTATTTGGGAGGGGGCTGACCAAGAATTAAAAAATCAAATGATTGAACTTATTAAAAAAAGAGTAGATTTAGGATTAGAACAAGAAAAAAAGGAAAGTTAATTTCCTTTTTTTTAGTCCATTTCTTTAAAGAATATTGTTTTTTCTACTACTCGTTTAATGTCTACATCATTAAATGGTTTTTTTATCATATCAACAATTGGATATGTAAAGGCTTTTTCTATTGTTTCTTTACTGGAATCTCCTGAAATAATAGATACTGGCATACTTTCTAATAGGCCATTTTCTTGCATGTAATCTAAGACAGCAAAGCCATCTTTTTTAGGCATATTTAAGTCTAGGAGAATCGCTTTCATGTTGTCATTATTTTTGTTTGCTTTTATAATTTCTTCGGCTTCTAGTCCATCTTTGGCTGCGGCAACATTATAAGAGTCACTAAATATTCGAATAACAAAGTTTCTTACGATGTTTGAATCATCTGCTACAAGGATAGTAGGGCTAGTATATACTTCTCTATTAGAAGTTTCTTCTGGTGTGGTTGAAGTAGATGATTCTTCTTGTTCTTCTCCTAAATATTCTTTTATTAAATGAATTAGACGATTTACTTCATCTATTAATTTATCATAAGTATCATAAATAAAGTAAACATCTCCTGCTTTACTTCTTTCTTCTTGTTCTTCTGCTAGTTCTGCAAGTTTGGTAAATCCAAAATATTTTGCATCACTTTTTAATGAGTGCGCATACAAGGCATAGTTATTCATATCTTTGGCATTTTTATATTCTTCTAATTTTGGTAATTTAGAAGATACTCCTAGTATAAATTCACCAATGGTATCATTATACATTTGAATATCACCAAATAATTCTAGACTTTTATTTACATCTACACCATTGTTAATTAAAAAATCAATACTTTTCATAATCATTTCTACCCTTTCCTATTTATTTCATTATAACGTACTTTTTCTTACTCTTCAAGTTTGAGTAAAAAAAAAGAATTCATATTAGTGAATTCTTATTTTGTACTGTGATAAGTTGTTTCTCTTTTTGGAGCTTTTTCATCTAATACTTTACGCATTTTTTCTATTTGAGGAACGAATTCTTCAGCTCCTGATGCGATATAGTCATCTTGTAGTCTTGTTAGAGCATCATATTCTCCAACATTATCATATTGATATTCTGGGACTTTTCTTTCTTGTTGCCAAATATAGAATGGGACAGATACTGTTTTACATAACATTTCTTTTTTAGCATCTCTAGCTACAGCATCTGGAAATACTTCATAATTCATTTTGTTAATGGATGCGGTTACACGTTGGAACATTTCTCCTGCCGCTGGAACCTCAATAAAGTAGCTATTTAACTTTTCACTTCTTAGGGCATACATATCACTTAATCCATTGATACAGCCGGCAATTTCTGGAATCGTAAATAGGTCTCTTCCATTGATAAATGGACCGTATTGTGATAGTAATTCAGCAACACTTATATGGCAATCCATAATTTCATCCATATTTAAATCTTCATTTGGATTATTTCTTACTTGGTCATTTGACATTTCAATTTTTTCTTGTAATTTTTTGCCTTCTTCTAATAGATCCTCTTCATTTGTTGAAGTTGGCTGATTTTGATAGTAGTTGGCTTTTATTAAATCATATACTCCTTGTAGTTCAGCAACAAACTCTATATTTCCATCATTGATATAATCTTTTATTAACTGTTGTAGCTCATAAAATTTATTTCTATCCCCGTAGATAAAACTTGATTGTCTTTGTTGTTGTTGCCAAATATAGAATGGAACAGCCATACTTTCGCATAGCATTTTTCTTTTCTTTACTACTTCTTCTGATGTTGTTGGTACATCGTAAGACATTTTATTAATTGATTGATGAATAGCATGCATCATATTTTTTATTTCTGGAATTTTAAAGAATGGATGATGTTTAATATCTTTTGCTGCTTCCATTTGAGATAGGCCGTCAAGGCAGGCAACTATATCTTTTTGGTCATATAGGTCGCCATCATTTACAAATGGGCCATATTGTCCTAATAGTTCTGCTACTCTAATATTTGCTTCTACAATTTCATATACGTTAGGTGATTCTTCTGGATGATTCTTAATATGTTCGTTTATTTTTTCAATGTCTTTGCTTAATGCCATAAAAGCAATTTTCATTTCATCTCTACTCATTATTTATCGTCTCCTTAATTATTTTCTATAATCGAAGTAGAAGTCTAGTATTCTTACTTGGTCTCCTTCTTCGGCACCAAGGGATTCTAGTTTTTGATCAATTCCCATTTTTGATAGTTTTTTAGCAAATTTATAAGCTGCTTGATCAGATGAGAATTTAGTCATCTTAAATATTCTTTCTACTTCTTTTCCTTGTATTGCCCAGGTACCATCATCATCTCTAGTAATGGTAAATGGTTCTTCTTTTTTGAATTTATACAATACGTGGCTTTCTATTTGACTATCATCATATAGTGGACTGTTTGGTACTTCGTCTACTAAATCAGCTAGTCGGTCTACTACTTTTTGTAGTCCTTGGTTAGTAGCAGCAGATATTTCGTATATCTCTACATCTTTTACTTTTTCTTTAAATTTTTCTAATTCTTCTTTGGCATTGGGTAAGTCCATTTTATTAGCAATGATTATTTGTGGTTTTTTTATTAGTTTTTCATTAAAGGCTTCCAGTTCTTTATTAATTAAAACATAATCATCATATGGATCACGCATTTCCATGGCACTCATGTCTATTACATGGGCAATGACTTTTGTTCTTTCAATATGTTTTAAAAATTTATCGCCTAGTCCTTCTCCTTCACTTGCTCCTTCGATTAGTCCTGGTAGGTCGGCCATAACAAAGCTTCTTCCATCACTCGCTTTTACTACTCCTAAGTTCGGCGTTAGTGTTGTAAAGTGATAAGCCGCAATTTTTGGTTTTGATCTAGAAACCATAGAAATAATTGTACTCTTACCAACACTTGGAAGTCCTACTAGTCCAACATCGGCTAACATTTTGACTTCTACTTTTAAATTCTTTTTTTCTCCTTCTTCTCCATTTTCAGAATAATCAGGAGTGGTGTTTGTCTGCGTTTTAAAAGCCGTATTGCCTCGTCCTCCTCGACCACCTTTGGCAATCGTTTCTTGATCATCTTTTTTGGATAGGTCGGCAATGATTAAACCCGTATCTAAGTCCGTTACGACTGTCCCTTGAGGGACTTTAATAATAACAGGGTCTGCACCTTTACCATGTTGATTTTTTCCTTTTCCGTTTTCCCCTTTTTTCCCTTTTATTAGTTTTTGATATCTTAAGTCTAGAAGAGTATGAAGCCCTTCATCTACTTTAAAGATAATGTCAGAGCCGTGTCCGCCGTTACCACCATATGGTCCTCCCATTGGTACAAATTTTTCTCTACGGAACGCGGTACACCCATCTCCTCCATTACCAGCTTCTACTCTGATTTCGACTTCATCTACAAACATATACTCTTCCTCCTTTTTGTTTTTATTAGGCTGCTTTACTTAGTGTTTGAGATACCTGTGTAGTAGGAGCCGTGGTATTTTCTCTAGCAAGAGATTCTGCTGTAATCGAATCATCTCTTGGTGGCATCTGGATTGGGACTTGTTGTGGTGGTGTCATCGGTTGAGTATTTTGATTTTGAGGTTGTTGTTGATTCCTCAAATTTTGAGTCTGGGTCCTATTCACATTCATTTGTCTTGCCCCTAGAATCCTATTAGTTACACCTTTTCTTTGTAAACTTCTTAACTTCTCTAAAGCTCTTTCTCTTTTCCTAATCATTTTAGCTCTATTTAATCCTTCTAGTGTACTTAAAGCTCCTTTTTGATTATATTCTTGAAGTTTATTTTCAGCATAATTATATTTTCCTTGCACTTTAGCTACTTTTCTTGTTCTCCACTTAGCAAGTGCTTGGCGTGGCATAATCATTACTCTTTGTATTTGATTCGTAGCTCTTACTATTTTTTTCATTCGTAAATCGCGTTTTCTTGCTTTATAAATTGCTCTATTTAATTTTTTATTTCCTCTTTTTGTTGTCGTTGTTCTTCTTAAAGCTTCTAGTCTTTTTAATTTATCTGACAACTCTTGTTCTTTACTAGTTAGTGCCGTCATGGCAGTATCTAGTGTTGCTACTACATTTCCTCCATATTGTGTGGCATTTTCTCTTGATTTTAATTCTTCTTGTATTCTAGTTGCTTCTACGCGAAGTCTTTCAATTTTTTCATCTGTTCCTTTTACCATGGATGACAAAGTTCCTCTTTGCTCTTCTAAAAGGTGTATTTCTTCCACTACCCTTTGCAAACTATTGGTTAGCATTGCTTGATATAGTTTCTCTGAATTATTCATTTTCTTCTCCAGATTTCATTTCTTCTTCAATAGCTTGATATACATCTTCCCATTCTTTATCATCGGTAATTCCTACTAACTCGTAGTTGTCATTATCTTTTTCTTTTAAAATTGAAATATAGACTTTCTCATTATCTTCACTTACTTGTTCTCCTAGTGTATACATAATATAATCTTTCCCAGGATATCCTTCTAAATTAAATATATCTAATACTTCTACTTCTATTTGTTTATTATCTAGTGTTGTTAATGTTATTTTGTTATCCTCCATATTTATTATCACCTCATATTATGATTTTATCATAAACAAGGTATTTTTTTGCTTTTATTTTGGATTTTTGGCATTTGTTTTACAGTTATACTTATTGGTTAAATGATTATATAACCATTCAGCACTTTCTCTTGGTGATGTCGTTTGATCTGTTTCATAGAATGTTAGGTATTCTCCCTCTTTTACAATTCTAGGGTATTCTACTCCTTCTTCTTTTTCTTCTATTATGCTCCATAGTATGTTTTCATCTTCTATGTTTCCATAAACATACAACATACAATGAACATAATTTGCATAGAATGTTTCTTGTTCTCCTTCTGGTAAACAAGTATCTATGACGTCAAAAATAATACTTAAATCCATAGGTGGATTCTCTAGCCTACTTATTTTTTCATAACTATAACTTAATATAGCGTTACTCATTGATTCGATGATGGCTTTTTTGGTTTTAGTATCTAGAGGTTCTTCAGCACTTATGGTATCAAAGCCATCTAGTGCCATTTTTCTTCCTACTTTTATATAAATATCGTCTGTTTTCATTTTTTCTCCTTTGTTAAAAAAAGAAACCATTCTGATGGTTTCTTATTCTCCTACTGGATAAACTGAAGCTTGTTTCTTATCTCTTCCTAAGCGTTCAAATTTAACAATTCCGTCAACTGTTGCGTATAAACTATCATCATTTCCACGACGTACGTTTGTACCAGGGAAGATTTTAGTTCCACGTTGACGATATATAATAGAACCTGCTGTTATAAATTCACCATCAGCAGCTTTTGCTCCTAGTCTACGTCCTGCAGAATCACGACCATTAGATGTTGATCCTTGCCCTTTGTGGTGAGCAAATAATTGGATATCTAATTTTAAAAACTCCATAATTCTCCTCCTTACTTTACTTCAATATTTGCTGGATAATTTTTTTCCAACTCTTTTAAAAGACTAACCATATT
>CALVSC010000009.1 GCA_944358855.1 uncultured Bacilli bacterium
AAAATTTGATTAAGCCTTTTCCTTTTTTTTCTTTTCTTTCCACAACACTCACTCCTATTATTACCATTATAACAAAAATGTTATTTATTGTCGATAAAATTTACATTCCTATACAAAAAAATCCCTTTATAGGGATTATTCGACACATGATGTTAGAATACTTACTTCATATGGAACTGTTTTATTAATAGATACACCACTATTAGCAAATTGTACCGTAATCGTTAGTTTTATTTCTTCTCCAGGATTTAATTTTTGGTTTTTTATATCATTATGATTTAAAATAATAGGATATATACTATTTGCTTGATTATCATCATGAATGTAGTCAGGACTTTCTGATATACCATCTATTTTAGCTTTTAGATTTCCATTGTTTTTAACCGTTACAATATAAGTTAGAGTATCTTCAGGGGATGATAAATTAAAAGTAAATTTTGCTGTTTTACCATTGTTTATAATGTCAGTTTGAGCAGTTGGTTGGATTTCTCCTCCTCTGATTGCAGTCCCCTCTTGAATATTTACAATTTCAACTTCATATATTTTATCATTTTTTTGTCTTTCTTTTAAACTCATTGAGATTAGGGCAAAACCAATGCTTAAAGCTATTATCGTTAAACATAATAATAAAATAATTACATTTTTATTTCTTATTATTTTTTTTAATTTTTTCATGAACATGTCCCCTCTTTTCTATTCTCTATAGAACCATTATAACAGAATTTATACGTTTCAATATTAATTTGAGCATAAATTTTACTGTTTTCTATGTAATACCAACTATCACTTGTTGCATAAACGGTATTTGATGTATTACCTGGAATATATTGAATTGGCATTCTAGTGTCATCTTTGGTTTGGTTTGTTACGTTTGCATTAAACATATACGTAGTTAATTTTTGATATATTTCATTGGCATATACTTCCGCAGATGCTTGATCAATTGTTGTTTGCTCTTTATTATTATCTTCTGATTTTTCAATTAAATCCGTAGAACGTAAATATAGTAACCAAAGTAGGTCATCTTCCGTTTCTACATCTAAGTTTTCTTCTGTTATTTTGTCATTTAATGATTTTTTTGTTTTTATGATTTCTATTGTTTTATTATTTTGAGTTAATTTGTTATTTATTGTATCAATACATTTATTATAGATATTATTATCATTATAGTTGATTACTTCTATTAGTGATTTATCTAGTGAGTTATTTTCTAGTAGAATATCTAAAATACTTTCTGTTGCTGGAACAAGTTTTTTTCCTTCTATATCTTTATTGGCAAGTATTATTGCCTCTTCATTTTCAATAAAGATATTGGTCATTATTTCTTCCTCATTTATTACCATAAAGAATTTAGGGCCAGTTGGAATATTAATTTCAATTGCCGTTTTATAGTTTGAACTATTCCATAGTTTTTCACTACTACCAATTGTTTTTTCATATTCCGTTGTAAATTTTGTTGTAGCCATATAAATTATTATTATTAATGTTATTATTACAATTACTGTGTAATATAATATATTTTTTTTCATATTATTCTGTAAATTTAGGAGATAGAGTCAATGTAATTTCTAATCCTGGTGTTATTTCTGTTTTTTCTGCAATACTTTGTGATGTAACATAACCTACTCCTTCTAATTTTACTTTTACTCCTAATTGTTTTAATAAATTATTGGCTACTTTAGATGATAATCCTACTACATTTGGTATAGTTAATTTAGAATCGTTTGTAATTAAATATATTGTGTCTTTATTTGTTATTTTATCGTTTTTTTCTGGATATTGTTTTATTACTTTGTCTCCTGATCCTAGTATTTGATAATTAATACCTGATGCCGTTAAAGAAGTTTTTGCTGATTCTACTTTTTTGTTTACAAAGCTTGGTACTTTATATTCTGTAATTTCTATTTCTGGTGTTTTTGTATCATCATTTCCATAGTATTTAGAAGCGTTATTTACAATTTCTTTAATAGCATTGGATAATGGTTTTTGACTACCTCCTGATGGTCTTTTTACAGAGGCATAAATAATTAGTTTAGGATCACTTTTTGGATAGATACCAGCAAATGATGAAATAATATCTTCCTTTCCTGATAAGTATCCTCCACCATTTTCAGCTGCAATTTGAGCAGTTCCAGTCTTTCCAATTAATTCTCCACTTGGTATTCTAAATCCACTACCAGTGTTACCATAACCATTGACACAGTCATCCATTAACTGAATCATTTTTTGAACGGTTTCTGTTGAAGCTACACGTTCTATTTCTGTTCTTTTGTTTTTTAGAATTACTTCGTTGGTATCTGGATCAACAATCTTTTTTACTACGTATGGCTCTAATAACATTCCATCGTTTGTTAGAGAAGTCATTGCTTTTACATTTTGAATTGGGGTTGTAGTGATACCTTGTCCAAATCCAGCATTATAAATTTCTGTTTCATATTTAAAGTTTAGTTGTCCTGCTTCTTCATTTGGAAGAGTAATTCCTGTTTTTCTACCAAAACCAAGTTTTTTATAATATTCTCTTAACATAGAACTATTTAAGTGACGATTAATTAAGTTAATAACTCCGACGTTACTACTCATTGCATATCCTTTGTCAAAGGTAATGGTTCCCCATCCATTACGATCCCAGTCACCAATCTGAGTACCATCAGTTGTTGTGTAAACACCAGATTCATAGGTTTCACTACCATTATAGACACCATTTTCCATGGCAGCCATGTATGTAAATGTCTTCATAGTAGATCCAGGTTCATAAGGAGAGGATACCGTTGGGTCTAGATAGTTTGTTATGTTTCTGATATTAGGATCAAAAGATGGTGTTGTAGCGGTTGCTAGAAGAGCCCCAGTTTTTGCATCCATAATCGTGATATTAAACCATTCCCAGTCATAATCAATATCCGCATTGTTTAAGGCTTGTTCTACAAAGAATTGGATTTGACTGTTAATCGTTAAATAAATATCTTTTCCTTGTGATGCTTCTTCTCTTCTTTCTGGCGTGTCAGCAATACGATATCCTTGTAGGTCTTTTTGATACTCTACATATCCATCTTTTCCTTTTAGTATTTTATCATAGTATTTTTCAATACCCATTTCCCCAGTAATTGTTGCTTCTCCTGTTTCCTCATCTATTTCCTCTTTGGCATAGCCTACTGTATAAGAGGCAAAATCTCCTTTTGGATAATATCTTTTAAAACTTTCTATAAAGTCAATACCAGGAAGATCTAGTTCTTCTATTTTTGTTTTTGTAAGTTCTGATAAACCTTTTCCTTTAGAACCAAATTCTGTCTGGTATACATCTTCTTTATTTAAGTATTTTAAAATTTCTTCTTTATCCATATTTAAAAGTGGAGCTAGTTTTTCGGCCGTTTCTTCTTTATTTACTACGTGTTGAGGATTCTTTTTATTTGTTGTACGTTTAGGATCTAAATAAGCAATAATTTTATAAGAAGAAACATTTTGAGCTAAAGCTTCTCCGTCTGTTGTATAAATACTACCTCTTTCAGCAGATAATGTTTCTCTTGCGGTAGTTCTACGACTGGCTAATTCTTTTAGATTTACGCCATCTACTTCAGGAGATAAACCAAGTTGGACTACTCGTAAAATCATTAAAGCAAACAAAAAAAGAGAAACGAAAATTACACCTTTAGAATACTTGATATTATTTTTCTTTCTCTTTTTTATCTTTGCCATTTTTTCACATCCTATTTATCTTCCGTTACTGTCTTAATATTACTATTATTATAACTTAATCCTTGTTGTTCTGCAACTTCTTGAATTTTAGTAAGGGATGCTAATTCGTTAATGGTCATTGCCAAACTTTCATTTGTTTTTTGTTGTTCTTCTATTTGTTGTTTTTGTTTTTCTACTTCATAGTTGATATTTGCAAGTGTTGCTTTCGAAAAGACAATCGATATTGGAGAGATTACCAATAAAAATAAAGCTAAAGTATAAAGTAATTTTTCAAACTTAGACATCTTTAGTCTCTTTTTTATCTTTCTCATAACTTTCTCTCCTTTTTATTTTACTTTTTCTATTACTCGTAGTTTTGCACTTCTAGAACGTGCATTTTGTTTTAATTCTTCTTCGCTTGGAAGAATCGCTTTATTTACTACTAATTTAAAGTCTGGTAAGTGTTCATCTGGGATATTAGGAAGTCCCTTTACTTTATCATCTATTTTACATTTTTCTTTAAATACATTTTTGACTATTCTATCTTCTAGAGAGTGAAAAGTAATTACTGCTACTCTTCCCCCTACTTTGATTAACGATAAGGCTTGTTCTAAAGCGGGCTCTAGAACATCTAATTCATGGTTTACTTCAATTCGTATTGCTTGGAATATCTGACGGGCAGGATGTTTTTTTAATCTTTCTTTCATTGGTACTGCTGTCTTTATGATTTCTACTAATTCTAAGGTTGTTTCGATTGGTTTTGTTTTTCGATATTCTACTATTTTTCTAGCAATACTTTTAGAGAATTTGTCTTCTCCATATTTATAAAAAATTTTGATTAAATCTTTTTCACTGTAATTATTTACTACTTCGTAGGCAGATAAGGGATTATCTTTATTCATTCTCATATCAAGTCTTGCATCTTCATGGTATGAAAATCCTCGTGAGGCATCATCTAATTGAGGAGAAGATACTCCTAAATCAAATAATATACCATCGACGCTTTCTACTCCACGTTTTTCTAATTCTTCTTTTAGATTTACAAAATTACTTTTAATTATAGTGAAGTTAGTACCGATTGCTTTTAGGCGCTCGGTACTATGCCGAATTGCTTCACTATCTTGGTCAAAGGCGAATAGGGCCCCTCTTTTTATTCGTTGCAAGATGTAACTACTATGTCCTCCATAACCTAATGTGCAATCGACGATAAAACTATCGTCTTTTAAGTTTAGTGCTTCAACCGATTCTTTTAATAATACACTAATATGTTTTTCCATTAGACATCTACACTTCCGTCAAATAAATTTTCGGCTATATCGGACATGTTGATAGAAGCAGAATCGAAGAAATCTTCCCAAGCATCGTTGGCCCATATTTCCAACCTGTCACCAGTACCAATAATTACACAATCTTTTTTGATACCAGCATAGGCTATTAGGGGGGAGGTAATATTAATACGGCCTTGCTTGTCAAATTCTGCTACAGTAGCACCGGACATGAAGAAACGTGTAAAATTTCTTGCATCTTTTTTGGTAAATGGTAAGGATTCTAGTTTATGGACAATTTGTTCCCATCTTTCGATTGGATAAGCAAATAGACAGTTTTCAATTCCTCTTGTAATTACGAACTTATCCCCTAATTCTGTTCTAAACTTTGATGGAATAATCAATCTACCTTTATCATCAATTGTGTGATGATATTCTCCCATGAACATATAAATCCCCCACTTTTCACCACCAGTTACCACTGATTAATTATATATTAAACTAAAAATTAGTAATTTGTAAATATTAGAAAAAAGTTTTTTTGATGATTGACATTTTTTTGACAAACAAAAACTAATTAGTTGGTTCTAATTAGTTTTTTAGTAGAAGTGTTTTCTTGGCTTAAGTACTCTTCATAAATTGCCGCTTGAAGTAAATAATAAGAATCAGGATCTAAATTGGAGTTTTTTAATGCCTCTTGTACATCTCTTATTAATTCATTATAGTTTTTACTGTATAAAACTTTTTTTGGCCTTTCTAGTCTATTAAAAGTATCCTGACTAAATACAGCATTATATGTTAAATCAATCACTGTTTCATTGTCGGGAGTTATGGAATAGGCGTGATGATATGGATGATGAAATAGTCCTTCACAAGTTGCTACTGTCGATAGATTGTCATGAAATTGGTCTGCTAAAAATGTTGTATGTTGATAACATAAATTAGGTAATGTAGTACTTTCAAAATATTCTTCTATTTCAGCATTTCCTTCTAAAAATTTATTAGCTAATTGAAACCTTATTTCTGGATACTCACTACTATATATAGTAAATGTATCTTTAGAATCAAAGGAAACATCTTGTATAATTGGTATGTTTAATAAGCTCATGATTCTTTCTTTATTTACATTTGGATTAGGTAATTCTCCTAGCATATATACTGCCTGTTTTATTTCATCTAACCTATTATAGCCATATTGATTGGCAGCATTATAAAATAAATCCATATAATCAGGAATTACCCATAATAGTAGTGTTTGCAAATGATAAAACTGTTCTATCGGCCTTTTCCCTTCTACTTCTTCCATAATAGAAGAGGAATATGGAAATTTTTCTAAAAAAGATTTAATCGTTTGGCTACATTGTAATTCTGTTTTTTTTAGACCACCATACTCTACTGATTCATATAGTTCTTTACATGTTTTCATATTTTTTCAACAAATGAAGTTAATTCTTCTCTTTACACTTCTTTTGTTTTCCTCCCTTTTTGTGACTACTTATTATAGCAGAGTTAAATGTTGGTGTAAATATATCCTTTTATTCATATAAAAAAGATAAGAAGTTATTCCTTCTTATCTCATTTCTTTATTTTCAATTTCTTCTTTTATTAGTTTTACAAATTCTGCTTGTGATACTGTTGTTGTATCTTTTTGTCCGTGTAGACGATAACTAATAGTGTTGTCTTGTTTTTCGGTATCTCCTAATATTAAAGTATATGGAATCTTTTTCGTTTGTGCTTCTCTTAATCTGTATCCTAATTTTTCATTTCTATCATCAAGTTCAGCACGTATTCCTTGTTCTTTTAGTTTTTCTGTTACAACACTAGCATAGTCTCCTTGGAATTCAGATGATACTGGAATTACTTCTACTTGTGTTGGAGCAAGCCATGTTGGGAAAGCACCTTTTGTCTCTTCTATTAAGAAAGCAGTAAAACGATCGAATGTTCCAAATATCGCCCTATGGATAACAACTGGAGTTTTCTTTTCTCCATTTGAATCCACATAAGTTAATTCAAATCTTCTTGGTAATAAGAAATCAAGTTGACAAGTAGATAATGTTACTTCTGGTCCTACAGCTGGTTTTACTTCTACATCTAGCTTTGGTCCATAGAATGCTGCTTCTCCTTCTGCTTCAAAGTAGTCTACTCCCATTTCATTTAATACTTCACGTAGTTTGTTTTCAGCTGATTCCCACATTTCATCATCATCAAAATATTTTTCTTTATCATTTTTATCTCTTAAAGATAATCTAAATTTATAATCTTTGATTCCAAAATCTTTATATACATCCAAAATCAAACTAACGACACGTTTAAATTCTTCTCCAATCTGATCTGGTCTTACAAATAGATGAGCATCATTTTGGCACATACAACGTACTCTTTCCAAGCCTTTTACTGCACCACTTGCTTCATATCTAAAGTCAGTTGCGAATTCTCCAATACGAACTGGTAAATCACGATAAGAATGCATTTTGTTTTTATAGACTAACATATGATGTGGACAGTTCATTGGACGAAGAACAAATTCTTCATCATCTACTTTCATCATTGGAAACATATTTTCTTTATAATGATCCCAGTGGCCGGAAGTTTTATATAAGTCTACTGTTCCAACACATGGTGTATAAACATGGTTATAACCCATTTTTTCTTCTTTTTCATAGATATAGTTTTCTAGTTCATGACGAATTAAGGCACCATTCGGTAACCATAATGGCATTCCTGCTCCTACTAATTCGTGTGTCATAAATAGTTCTTGTTCTTTCCCTATTTTTCTATGGTCTCTTTGTTTTGCTTCTTCTAATTCATGAAGATAGTTTTCTAAATCTTCTGCTGTTTCAAAACATACTCCATAAATTCTTTGAAGCATTTTGTTTTTAGAGTCCCCTTTCCAATATGCCCCACTATGTTTAATTAGTTTAAAATGTTTTAATAATTTTACACTTTCTACATGTGGTCCACGGCATAAGTCTGTGAAATCTCCTTGACTGTAGCAAGAAATTGTAGTTTCATTTTCATCCATTCTAGAAATTAAATCTAGTTTGTATAAGTCATCTTTAAACATTTCTTTAGCTTCTTCTTTTGTTATTTCATGACGCACAATTCTCTTGCCATCTTTGGCAATTTTTTTCATTTCTTTCTCTATTTTTGGTAAGTCTTCATCTGTTAATGTCTTATCTCCTAAATCGATATCATAGTAAAATCCATCCTCGATAACAGGTCCTACCCAAAATTTTGCTTCTGGATAAAGATGTTTTACTGCTTGTGCTAAAAGATGAGCACATGAATGATTTAAGACACTTAACTTTTCATCCTCTTTAATGTTTATCATATTCATCCTCCTATTTCTTTTCTTTTTGTAAAATTAAATTCTCACTTCGATGTGGATTAGCATAAGGAATTAAGATGGCCTTCTTTCCTTTTTTTATACCTTCACTTCTAACAAGGATACAGTTTCCTCGTAAAATGTCTTCTATACTAATCATATCTAAGTCTACTCTCTGTGGTTTTTTCCCTTTTAGGGTGGCGTATTCTTCCATCGCTTCATGAGAAATAAAACCTTGTAACGGACATTCTAATCCTAGATAGTTTTCGATAAATGCTCTTGTAGTTATCGTTTTTCTTGCGCTAATTCCTTGACCTTTTTTCATACTCTTCTCCTACATAATTATTTATCTATAAAAAAACACTCCTATTTAAGGAGTGTAATTGTTACACGGTACCATCCCTGGTTTTGCTTCATTTATGATAACGGCTTTGCCGGAATTACTTTTCATAATTCTACTCGAAAGGGAGTAATAAATTAATCTTTTCTTCGTTTCCACCAACCACGAAGTCTCTATAAAAAGTGGTTAATTTATCATATCCTTTGTCTAGGTATTTCTTCGTTACAAGTTCATCATAACACTTTTTTATATGCTCTTCAAGTCTTTTTTATCTACTAGTCCAAGATGTTGGGACATTCATTACGGATTGTAATCCGTAGAATCCTTGATAATAGCGACTTCTTCCATAACTAAAGAAACTATTTAAGTTTGGACATGAACTGTTAGGATCTAAATAATTACAATCTACTAAAGCAATATGTAGGTGATTTCCTGTAGCGATTCCGGTTCGTCCCATGAATCCTAAGTAGTCATTGATTGTTACTGGTTTACCGACATATAAGTCGGGAGCATAGCTTGATAAATGAACATATTGTGAGGTATACGCTTGACCATTAATATTGTGGGTAACCATTACAATTTTGGCTCCGGCATAATCAGTATATATACTAGATATTGTACCATTCGCAATAGGATAGATTGCCTCACTTGTTCCTCTTGGGCTCGATATATCTAAAGCAAAGTGAGAAGCAGTTGGATAACTTGTAATTGTACCCATTTCTGTTGGAAGATACCAAGTCCTCTTTGGTTCTGTTAGTGTGGCAACAGTATTTTGTTTTGCCGGTAGAGATACTGGTGTTAGCGTTTGTGCTTCTACATAGTTACCAGTTTTCATTTCTTTATAGATTTGAAATACACTTTTACTGTTGCTAGCAGTAGTAGAGTTGGCACTTTTTTTCTCAGGAACATCTACCATTGCCATATCTTTGGTATTAACTAGTTCATAGTCTAGTTGCATTTTTTCTGTTGTGAACGTTTGTTGATAGTACACTAATATGAAAGATACTAACAATAAAAAGATAGATATTCTTTTTATATTTTCTTTTTTTGTTAAAATTGATTTTATATTTTTCATTGCGTTCGCCTCACAAAAAGTGATGTTATTATACCACAAATTTGTTCATTTGTAAATGTTAGGCTACTAGTTTCTTCTGTTTTTTCCGATTAATTCCATTGTATTTGTCAATTGTTTCATTCTTTCGATTATTCTTCTGGCTTTTACTTTGTCTACTCCGGATGAGGTCGTGGCAAATGTTGTTTCTAATTCTTTTAAAGTTAAATTGGAAGTAAAGAACGTTGGTAGATGATTTTGCATTCTATATTGTAGGATTGGTCCTAACACTTCATCTCTTGACCAGGCACTTTCATTTTCTGCTCCTATATCATCTAGTAATAAAAGTGGAGCTTTTTTTATATAATCAAAACGTTCATTATAGTCCGTTTGAAAAGAAGATTTTAAACTTCTTAAAAATTCTGGATAATAAACTAAGGCAGATGGTACTTTCTTCTTGGCCATTTCATTTAGTAAAGCTGCTATTAAATATGTTTTACCACTACCAAAACTGCCTGTTAAATATAGTCCCTTTGGCTTATTTCCTTTTTGATATTCTTCCATGAATTCTTTAAAGTAACGAATAATAGGAATTCTTGCTTTATCATCTGTATAGACATCTTTTAGAGTGGCATTTTGAATTTCTTCGGGCATATCAAATAATTCTAGATTTTCTTTATAGGCATCGTCTTTTAATCTTTTTTGTTCGTGTTTACACGCAACATAAGAAAACGTAATCATTTTATTATCTTTTTGTGGTGTATAACAATATCCTGTTACTCTGTTTTTGCAATAGTTTAGGCCACGACAATAATGACAATTCTTTCTTTCTATAAAAGCGTCTTGTAAGTTTGAGGTATATTTTATCAATACTTCTTCTTCTATAGGAAGTGATTTTATATATTCATAAAATTCTTTATCATTACATGCTTCTTGAAAAGAATGAACTAAATCTATTTTATTTTCTTTTTCTATTACTTCATTTATTTTTTTCATAGGATCACCAACTTCATTTTTATTTTAACTTTTTTTATTCTTTTTGTAAATTATTTATCACAAGTTAACGTTTCCTTTTCTGGATATATCGTTATAGTCCCTTCATCTTTTGTTTGTAAGGTAGGAATATTTTCTTGGTGGAGACGATTTAATACTTCTATACTAGGATGGTTATATCGATTGTTTTTTCCTACTGATATCAATGCCAGTTTTGGTGTTAGTTCCCTTAATAATCTTTTACTTGTAGAAGTATTAGAACCATGATGTCCTAGTTTTAGGATATCTACTTTTAAATTGTAGTTGTTTAATATGTATTTTTCTACTTTCTTAGTAGCATCTCCTAAAAATAATATGTTTAAGTTTTTATGAATTACGTAATAAATAGAACTCGCACTATTTTCTTCTGACCACTTTTTATTTAATTCTATTATTTTGTAATTTCCTAGTGTGATTACTTCATCTTGTTTACTGGTTGTTGTTTTAGATAGTTTATTTAGATTTTTTTCTATTTCTGTTTGTGCTCCTTGGTTTATTTTTATTTTTTCTATTAAGAAGTTATCATTTAGATACATTATATCTCCTAGATGATCATAGTCTCCATGCGTTAACAAAACATAGTTTAGTTTTTTTATTCCTAGACTTTTTAATAGCGGAATTGTCGTATATTTCACAACACTATTCTCATTGTAAACATTTCCCCCTGTATCTAGTAATAGTGCTTTTCCTTTGGAATATAATAATGCAGAGTCTCCCTGCCCTACATCTATTATTTTGATAAAGTCTGGATAAGTATAAGGTATTAAATAATGTCCTAGAAAGAATAGTATCATAAAAATTTTTATTATTTTTTTCTTTTTCGTTATAAAAAGATAGATTAATATACTTTCTATTATATAAATTATAATAGATGTTTTAGGAAAGATAAGGGTTCCTATATTTATTTTACTTAATAGTAATGATGTGGTCTCTAAGATATCAATTAGTCCTTGATAGATGATAATTAAAGGTTTTATTATCGATGTTAATATGGTAGCTGGAAAGATTATGATGTTTACATATGGTATATAAAATAAATTATAAAGAATACTTAAAATATTTATTTGATAAAAGAAATATAGACTGATAGGAATACTTAGTAAAAAAGATAAATAAGAACTATATAATAGCGTTTTAAAATAAGAAGTGTTCCTGTTCATAAAGTATAGAAGACCTATACTAATAATAAAAGAGTAATAAAATGATACATCACATAAAAAATATGGATTTATAAATAACGTTATGATAAGAGATAGCATGATTAATATTTCTCTTTTTAGATTTAGTTTTAGTATTTTATTTAATTTCCATATTGTATAAAATAGTACCCCTCTTAGAATCGAAGCTGATATACCTAGTATTAGGGTGTATAACATTAATATTAAAATCGTGATGAAAGAAGTCGTTTTGTCATTTATTCTAAGTTTATTTAGTACTTTTTCTAGAAATGTAGCGATGATATAGAATTGCATTCCACTTATAGCAAATAAATGACTTATACCATTTTGTTCATAACTAGTAATTACATCTTCTTCTATATTATCTGTTATTCCTAATAAAAAGGCTTGTTGGTATGGATGAGTTAGAAAGTTTTGGAGTTTTGTTTTTACCCTGTAGTAAAGATTGGTGTTTTCTTTTAATACTTTTATTTTCTCTATTTTTATTGTGTGATAGATATTTTTAGTTTGTAAGTAAAAGCGATAATTAAATAGGTGTTTGGTGGTTGGTTCTTGTGGTATTTGTACTTCTCCTATTACTAATACTTTATCACCTAATGATAGGTCTTTTTGGTTTTGATATATATTTCCTATTATCTTTTCTTTCCCTTTGATTGTGAGTGTTGTTTTATCTTTTTTTCTAGTTATTTCTATAATAGTTCCAGTTATTTTATTGGTATCTTTGGTATAGATTGTTTTGTTTGGTTGATATATTTTTATAATAGAAAGTAATATTACTAGTAGTAATAGTGTTAAATAGAGTTTTCTAGACTGTAATGCGGTCTTTAATCTCATTATAAATACTGTCTCCTATACCAGAAACATTTTTTAAATCTTCTATTTTTGTAAATGCTGTTTGTTCTCTATAACTGATAATAGCATCCGCTTTTGCCTCCCCTATTCCTGTTAATGTCATTAATTCTTCTTTGGTAGCAGTATTAATATTTATAGTTGTAGATTCTATTGTGGCATCTTCTGTTATACAAGCGTCATTTTCTATTTTCCCCTCTTCTTCTTGTCGACATTTTTCTTGTAGATACTTTTCTTGTTCTTTGGTTTCTATCCAGTTTGTAACTTCATATTCACTATAAATAATAATTACCATTTCATCTTCTATTTTTTTACTCAGATTAATTACTGAAGTGTCCGCTATTTCTGTTAGTCCACCAGCTTTGGTAATAACATCAATAATTCGTGAAGATGATGATAATTCGTAGATGCCAGGGTTAATGACTTGTCCTTTAATATCTACCATGTATAGTGTTGGCTCTTGTTCAACCTTCTTTTCTTTTTTTATTTTTTCTACTTTCAGATCCTTTACCTTTTTTTCTTTGTTTGGTTCATAAAAATAGATGACGCTACTTATCGATACAGTAATAATAAGAACAAGAGAAAGTATTAAAATTATTTGTTTTCGATAACGATAATGAAATGTCATGTTTCCTCCCTTCTTCTTTATTATTTGCAAAAAAAAAAGAAGTTTTAATCTTTTTTAACTTCTCTTTGTTTCTTTACTAATACAACAGGTCGTTCTTCTTGCTCTTGTTCTGGTGTTGCATATTCTAAAACACTATCTGTAAAAAATCTTTCCACACTGAAAATGTCATTAGTGGTAACACAACCTCCAGCATTTTGTTTATTTCCTCCACCGCTTTTTATAACCGGTATTCCTTCTTCATGAGGAAAGTCTACTCCTTGTAGTCCAGAAAGAATTTCTCCTACGTCAATGTTACATTTACTTCTAGCACTAATTCCTACATTGGTGGGACTAGTTTTACCAATTACAAAGCATGCATCCGCATATTTTAACATTTTATCAGCAGTTTTCGCTAAATCTACTTGACGATAGATTGTGTCGGGAGATTTTCTATTTAACGTAAAAGAAACGGTTGGCTCTCCTAGTAGTTTGGGATATGCTTGGATAATTGTATTTCTAACAACTAGTTCAATGTTATCATCCCTAGTTTGTTCTATATGTTCTCCAAATAATAATTGGTATAGATTTCTTTCTTCTTCAAAGTTTGCGATAAACAAACGGTTTACAGCGTCATAGTTTGCTCCTTTTCTACATAGTTTTTCAGCTGTATCTAATGTAGAAGGAGATGTGTTTTTTTGAAAACGTTTAGTATCTAAGATAATTCCTGCTAGTAGATAGTCAGCAACAGCATTTAAAGTTTTTGCTTGTTTTGATATCAAAAGTTGAGCAACAATTTCGCTAGTACTCGATGCGGACATATCAATGTATTGATGTGGTGCTTTAATACTATAAGCATCACTTTCATGATGGTCAATTACATATACTTTTCCTACTTTATCCATATCAAATTGTGTAGAAAGTAAATATGGTTTATTCGTATCTACTACAATAAGAGCTGATTTAAGAGTTGCTAAGGCTCTGTAATCATCTAAAGTAATATATTGAAACTTTGTTTTCGTATCTTCCATTACCTTTTTTACACCAGGATCCATTGCTTGTTGTAAGTCATTTACAACAATATAGGCCCTCTTATTTAAACTTCTAGCAAGGGTTGCAATACCTAGTGCTGCACCTATTGCATCATAATCTAAATTATTATGTCCTACAACAAATATTTCGGAAGAAGTTTCAATAAATTTCATTAATTCTTCTTTAAATTTTCTCTTTTTATGATTCATTTTTTATCCGTCCCCTAGATGAGACATACTATATCATTTTGACTCTTTCTTGTCAATTACTCTTTTTTTCTTTTTTCTCTTTGGATAAACCATTTTCTACACTTACTCTTTGAACGATAGTTAAAGCTGCTATTAAACAGAGACTAAAACTTCCTCCATAGCTCATAAATGGTAATGGTACTCCTGTCATTGGCATCATTCCAAATATTCCCATTAGATTTATGGCAATGTGTAAGAATATATAGACAGCTACTCCATAACATAGTAGTGCTCCTCTATTCGTTGGACTTTCTCTACCTATTTTTAATATACGATATAGTAAGAAAATATATAATAAAATAATTCCCACACCAAATACGACTCCTAATTCTTCTACAATAATTGCAAAGATAAAGTCTGTGTATGGTTCTGGTAAGTATAAGTATTTTTGTGTTGAGTTTCCTAATCCTACCCCTGTTAAGCCACCATTATTAATGGCAATATAACAGTTACATACTTGGTTTCCGGTTGTTAGTAGTTTATCACAAGGATTGGTAAAGTCGAAACGTTCTAATTGTCTTTCTTGTAATAGGTTTTTTCCGGCACCAAGAAAAACAATGACAGCAAATACGATTAATCCTAGGACACCAAAGACCGTTTTTAGTTTTATTTCCTTTAATATTGGCGCTGCTAAAAACATAGTAGCAACAATTACCATATAGATAATAGAAGTTCCAAGGTCTGGTTGAACGAATATTAATAATGTGATTAAAGCACATATACCGAGTGGAAATAAGCTCTTGGCATAGCTTGTCATCTTTTTATTTTTTTCATAGTATCTGGCTAACCAAACAATGGTAATTATTTTAGCAAATTCACTAGGTTGAATACTAATAATCCCTAAGTCGTACCAAGAAATTGCTCTGTTTTTAGCTTGACCTAATATTAATAATCCAAAAAGGCTGGCAATAATAATAATCAATAATCCCCAGGAGAGGGTTCCATAGGTTTTGGTTGTAAATTTAATCATAATCAATGACATAATAAAGCCACCTATTAAAAAGATAGCTTGTTTTATAAAATAATTATAAGGACTTACAGCATGAGACATATAAGCTGTAACGTTTGATGCTGAAAATACCATAACAAGTCCTATAATAAATAGTAAAACGGATACAATTAGTAATGGTTTATCAACGTGTTTTATTATTGTTTTCGTAATTACCACTCCTATTCTATCTTGTTCTATATTTTAATATATCATATTTTTTGATTTTTTAAAACGAGAAGTCTTTTCCCTGATGATTTTATTCACGGAATTTGTAAATTTACATATTTTATACTAGATATGTAAAGGAGGCTATCTTATGTATTATTATGGTAATCCAACGTCTTGCGGTTCTTATCAGTCCATGTATTATCCTTATTCTTATGGCAATGGTACTCATTCCAATTATGCTATTGTTTTAGTTTTATTTATTTTACTTGTTATTGTGTTAGGTTCTCGTTTTTCTTCTTAGTATTTAGGAAAAAGCATAGAAAATATGCTTTTTTTCTTTTCATTTGGGGCTTTTTTTGATAAACTATACTTGCATAAAGAGGTGGTAACATGCTAAAAACGAAAGATATTTTAGATGAAAAAGATAAACGCTTACGTATGACGAGTAAAGAAGTTAGTTTTCCTTTAACAAAGAAAGATATAGATTTAATAAATACGATGATTAAATATTTACATGATTCTCAAATAGAAGATATTGCTGAGAAATATGATTTACGTCCAGGTATGGGAATGTCTGCAATTCAGTTAGGTGTTCCTAAAAGGTATTTTGTTGTTGTTAATGAAATTGATGAGGGAGAATTTGAAACTTATGTTTTGATTAATCCTAAAATTATTAGTAATTCTGTAGAAAAGATTTATGTAGAGATGGGCGAAGGTTGTTTATCTGTTAATCGACCTGTAGAGGGAATTGTACCTAGATATGCAAGGGTTACAATGGAAGCTTACGATATGGAAGGAAGAAAAGTTCATATTAGAGCTCGTGAAGAATTGGCAATTTGTTTTCAACATGAACTTGATCATTTAAATGGTATCTTATTTTTTGATCATATCGATAAAAAAGATCCTTTCAAAGGAAAGGATCAATATAGAGCTATATAGCTCTTTTTTTTGTAAGTAATTTTTCTAAGGTTTCTTCTTTCGTAGGAGGAGTTAGATTTAAGTAAGATAAGATGTTAGGAGTTCTTAAAGACTTTTGGTTACTGGTAATTTCTATCATATCAGGCAAAACGTCTTGTCCCTCTTGTAGTCTTTTAAACATAATGTCAGCATATCTTTTACCTTCAATATAAGTGTACATTTTCATATATATTTGTGGATTTACTAAATCTTCTTCTATATAAGTATCTATTTTTTCTTTTAGTATTCTTTCTATTTCTTCCCTACTATCTTCTTCCTCTCCTAACTCCATTGCTAACATATCTTCTTCTGTTATAGTTTCCTTTTCTAATCTTTCTTGTATATATAGTAAATAATCTATGATATCCATACAGTTTTCTTCTGTATAATATTTACGATTTTCTGTATACTTATCTACTTCTTCTTTGGGATAACCTCTTTGTATTAAATAAGTACAAAATACTTGTTCAAAAAATAAAGAAGGAAATTCTTTTAAAGAGTTTACAGTTTTGTCTTTTTCCTGAGTTTCTACTATATAATGTATTACTTCATGTAATAAGTTAATGGCATCTTCTAAAGTGTTTTTTCTTGGCATATAGATATACCATTTCTCGTCTTTTCCTAATATGCATTGACAGCTATCGTCTTTGGTAATTAATCCTTTTATTCGATTATCTTGGTAATCTTCTATTATGAGATTTTCTTCTACTACTTTTTTTAATTTTTTTTGCCATGTAGGATTAATCGTTATTAAAAAATCTTCTACTAGTTGAAGGGATGTTTCTTTATCCATGGGATATTCTATTTCTTGATGATATTTACTATCTGATAATTCCATTGTTTCTATAGCTGTTGTTTTTATCATTTCTTGTATAAAGTCTTCTAAAGTAGATTCATATTCATAGTAGTCTTTTAGATAATTTATACTAAAGTCTAAAATATAATTAAAAAGTTGAAATCTATATTTTTCGTAAAACCAAGACAGTATTTCATCTTGATTAGCCATATTCTCTTTTAACTTGTCATAATCTTTTTGATCAAAACAATATGCATAAAGAGCTCCTATGTTAGCATTTTCTATATCTTCTTCGCTAAATTGGTATTCACCATTTACTTTTTTATTGGTTAAAATAAAAAGGGTTGCTAGACGTTCTGGTTCTGAGGGAAAAAATTTATTATAAATAAAATATAGGCAATCTCTTGGATGTACGCTATCTATATATTCTAATATCGATTGGTGTTTTCCTAAATATAGAGGACTATTTTCATCAATATAGCTTATTATGTTTCCTTTTAAGAATGTTTTAAAAAAGGCTGGATTTTGTTCTAAAAAGCGTTTTAATCTTTGGGCTTTAGTTTGACTTTTTTCATTATGTTCGATTGGTAACACTTTGGTTTCTAAAATCATGTAGTTTCCTTTCTATATACCTTTCCTATTTCTATTAGCCCTGTTTTTTTAAGAATTTCTCTTGGTGGTAGTTTTTCTACATCTTTTGCAAGGGTTATCATACTTGGTATCATACTTACTCCTGATTGTTCTTTTTCTAAAGCAATATTTGCATAATAATAAGCAAGTGTATATTTCATGATATCTATAATATAGAAAGGGTCATCTATTAAGCTTTCACATTGTTCATCACATGTTGCTTCTATTATTTGGTCTTTTATATCTTCCGATAAATCTTCCATAGCATCATATTCTCGTATTACCTCTTCTTCTTTTTTCGGAGTTACTGGTCTACTGCTATTAATTGTTTCTAAAAACTGCATATAGCTTAGTAGGTTTTGTGAATCATTTAGAGTATCTATTTCTCTATTTTGTCTTAGCTTTTCTACTTCTTCTTCGGGATAACCTTTTTCTTTTAGGAAGTCTAATAGTAAAAGTTCAAAGAAGATAGGAGCTATTTCACAGATTGGATTATCACTTTGATAAATATTAGAATTGGATTCTTCTATATAGTGAAAGAATTCATGAACGAGCGAATATATATCTTGTAATGTATTAGTCCAAGGTACATAAACTATTTTTTCTCTGCTTTTGGTGAAAGTTACCATAGCTTTGTTAGGACTTTCTTGTATACTTTTTATATTCTTTACTCTACTGTTATCTTTTGAAGTTACTAAGTCATGATTAAATTCCATAGAAATTCCTTGATATAATAATTCTAAAGTAGGATCTATTTGCATTAAAAACTCACGAAATAGTGTAATGGTTTCTTTTCTAGATATAGGATAAGTTATTTTTAGTTCTTCATCGACAGGGTTTAGTTCTTCTAATACTTTTCTTGATAAATTTTGAAACCAAGCAATTCCTTCTTTTTCGTCTATTTCAAATTTAGAAAAAACATCACGGGATAATAATGGTAATTGTTGCACTAAGAGATAATTTAATAAATGATAACGATATGTACTTTCTAACCATGTAAATACATCTTCTTCTACTTGTTCTTTTTCATCAGAATTTAGATAATTATATAGTCCTTGATAATCTTCCATTGTATGAAAATAATCATAAATTCCAGTCATTTTTCTTAATCTATTTTCTTTATTTTGATATTCTCCTATACCATAATATCTACTTGCCCAGTAATATAATATTTCTTCTGGTGTTGTTGTATATCTATCTTTTAAAAAGCCTGTTGCATCAAAAGCTGAAATTGTATCTAGACAACTTAATATTGATTGTCCTTTTTTTATATAAAGTGGATTTTTTTCGTCTATTAAACTAATTTTATCTCCTTTTAGAAAAACTTTAAAAAACTCAGGGTTCTTTTCTATTACCCTTTTTATTTGTTGGGCTTTTCTTTTTGTTTGTTCATTATATTCAATTGGTATTACTTTTGTATTTAATAACATAATCATTCCCCATTCAATTATTTTATTCTAATGTTTTTTTCTTTTTTGTCAATAAAAAAGAGCTTTACGCTCTTTATAGTGTTTCTACTGCTTCATTTAGTTTTACACTAACTAGTTTAGAAACTCCAGATTCCTGCATTGTTATTCCATATAAAGTATTGGCATATTCCATTGTTTTTTTCTTATGAGTAATAATTAAAAATTGAGTTTTGTTTTTATAATGGTCTAGATATTTACCAAATTCACTAACATTTGCTTCATCTAGTGCTGCTTCTACTTCATCGAATAGACAGAATGGAACTGTTCTTACGTTTAGTATAGCAAATAGTAATGATATAGCTGTTAGCGTTTTTTCACCACCAGACAATAGAGAAATTGTCGTTAGTTTTTTACCCGGAGGAGATGCTACTATTTCCACTCCTGTTGTTAATAGATTGTCTGGGTCTGTTAGTTTTAATTCTGCATTTCCACCACCAAATAATTCTTTAAATACTTGTTTAAATTCTTTACTAATTTGTGTGAAGGTATTTGAGAATTCTTCTTTCATCACATCGTCCATTTCATTCATAATTGTTAAAAGAGTATCTTCTGCTTTTAATAAGTCTTCTTTTTGGTTTGTTAAAAACTCATATCTTGTATTTACTCTATCATATTCTTCTATGGCTGCTAGATTTACCATACCTAAACGTTTTATGGTTGCTTTAAAGGTATTTACTTTCTTTCTGGCTTCTTCTGGATCTACATCTAAATGCGTTGTGTTTTTTGCTTTTTCGAATGTTAATTCATACTCGTTATTTAAAGTTTCTAACATAGTATCCATCTTTATTTCAATTCTATTTTCTAAAACTTCTTTTTCATGCAATTCTTTTTCTAAATTGCGTAATGTGTTATTTTTTAACTTGTCGTTCGCAATACGCTCTTCATTCTTTCTTCTTAATTCATCCAAGTCATTTCTAATTTGTTCCATTGTTACTTGAAGGGTTGCTTTTTCTGTATTTAGAGCATGGTATCTTTCAATTAACTCTTGTTCTTTTTCACTAAGAAGATTGTTAGACATTGCATTTAGTGTTTCCCAGGATTTATTTATGTTTTCTAAAGATGCTTTTTGTTCTCTTATTTCTTGTTGTTTATTTTCATATTTTTCTTTCATGGTTACTTTTTCTTTTGAAATAGAGAATTCTTCTTTTTCAATCTTTTGGATTTCTTCTTCTACTGATTGTAATTCTTGTTTTATTTCTTCTATTTCTTTATTTAAAATATCTTTTTGTTCTAATAGACGTTTTAAATCTTGCTTTAATAATATAACACTTTTTGTTTGATAAATAGAACCACCTGTTAAGCTTCCTCCAACATTAACGACGTCTCCATCTAAGCTTACTACTTTATATCTTTTATTTATTAAGTGAGAAAGTCTAGTTGCAGAATCTAAGTCTTTCGCAATAATTACTGTTCCTAGTTGATTTTCAATGATATCTTGGTAAGTCTTATCATATTCTATTAGGTCACTTAATACTCCAATAAAGTCTTCTTCTTTTTGTAATACTTTTAGTGATTCTTTATCTACATATCTTGCTTTTATTACTGTTAATGGAAAAAAGGTTGCACGTCCTAGATGATTGTCTTTTAAATAATTAATCGCTTTTTTGGCTGATGTTTCATCACTAGTAATAATAAAGTTTTTATTGGCTGCAATCGCAATGTTAAGAGCTTTCGTATATTTTTCATCGGATGTTAATAGATTTCCTATCGTGTTATGAATACCAGAAATTGGAGATGAGAGAACTTTTCTTACACTATTTGGCAAGTCTCCTCCTTCTTCTATTTCTCTTTTTAGGGCTGTTATTTTATGATCTACTGTAATTATTTGTTGTTCATGAGAAGAAAAATCACTCATTAGCATATTCTTTTTCTTATTTTCTTTTAATAGACGAGAAGATACTTCCTGCCCCTTTTCTTCTTTCTTTTTACTGTCTTCAATGATTATTTCTACTTCTTTTTGTAGTCTTTCTAATATTCCTTCTTGTTTTTTCTTTTTTTCTAGCGTTTCTCTTAATTCCTCTTCTATTTCTGATGTGTCTTTCTGTTGTTTTTTCTTTTCTTGTAATAAGTTCTTTTCTCCATTAACCTTTTCTACCATTTCTGTTACTTCTAATAATCGCCTTTGAAGAGAAGTTGCTTCTTTTTCTAAACTTTCTATTTTACTTGTTTCTTCTAAGTCTTTGGCATCACTAGATGATGTTTCGTTAGATAAGTTCATAACGTCTTTTTCTAATTTTTCTTTTTCTTTTTTTACACGACTTAAATCAATATTAAGATTTTCAATATCATACGCTAATAAAGCAACTTCATAGTTATCTAAACCTTTTTTATTTTCTAAATATACTTTCGCTTTTTCGCTTTGTTCTCTTAATGGTCCTACTTGGCTTTCTAATTCACCTATAATATCATTTACACGATCTATATTGTTATGGGTTCTATCTAATTTACGTAGTGCTTCTTCTTTTCTTTTTTTGTATTTTAAAATACCAGCTGCCTCTTCAAAGATTACTCTTCTATCATTAGGAGAGTTACTTAATATTTTGTCTACTTCTCCTTGAGAAATAATATTAAATGATTCTTTTCCCATACCTGTATCTAGTAATAGATTGTTGATGTCTTTTAATCTACATTTTTCACCATTTAAATAATATTCATTTTCTCCACTACGATAAACTCTTCTTTTAATCGATAATTCTGTATAGGGAACATTTAAAAAATGATCTGAGTTATCAAATACTAGTTCTACAGAAGCTACATTTAAAGGGTTTCTACTTTTACTACCAGAGAATATTACATCACTCATTGATCCTTCTCCACGTAGACTTTTTACAGATTGTTCTCCTAATACCCATTTTACAGCATCTACAACGTTACTTTTTCCTGATCCATTAGGTCCAACAATACAAGTTGTCTTATCATCTAATTTAATATCTAGTTTGTCTGCAAAGGACTTGAAGCCACTTGCGATTATTTCTTTTAAGTACATACTCTTCACCCTATAGTTAAGTATACTATAAATTTCAAGGTAAAACAATGAAAAGCGTTTTATTACAAAGAAAAAACCATCCTTATGGATGATTTTCTCTATCTTAAATTATTTTGCTTTTATTAATTCTTTCGCATCGTCACTTGAAATATCAGAAGTAATCTCTTTTTCTTGGAAAACCCAGAATCCTGTCTCGTTTATTTGTGGATTAGCAAATTGAGCTTGTTTAATATAAGATAAGCTCTCTTCAACGGCTGTCAATCTAGAATCAAATCCTACATAGTAGTCATTTGTTTGCATTTTGTATAAATGGCCAAGCATAGTGCGATAAAGGTTTCCTAAACTGTAATTACTTGTATTATCTTCCTGTTCTACACTAACTCTATAATCTTCTGTAGCTCCAGCGGGCTTACTGTGTACTGTAATGTTTTCATACTCCTCGGTTGACATTCCTAAAGCGGTACTAACTTCTCCTTTAAGCGTTAATAGTAATGCTTCTTCCGCAATATGATAACCTTCGTTTTCAATAAATTCTTGATCATAGTTTTTTAAATGATATAGTGTTTTCATTATGCCGGCACGCTCGTTTTCATTTAAATCCGTTTCGTTTAATGCTGTAATGATTGCACCTACTGCATCTGGTGTATATTGAAGCATTTGTTCTTTTTCTTCTTCTGTACACTCAGCATAACCATGTTCACTGAATTCTATATCTTTTAGTAAGTAATAACTTTCTATACGTTGTTCTAACTCTAATACTCTATCATAGACACTTTCTGCTGATTGTTGCTCTAAAGCTAATATTTCATCTGTTTGATTATTATCTTTTGTTTGTTCCATCACTTCATATAAAGATAATTCTTCTTGTTCTTGTTTGTTTCCACATCCAGTTAACGAAACAGCTAACAATCCAGCCATTCCTAGTGATAATATTTTTGCTCCTAATTTTGATAGTTTTATTTTTTTCATATTCAACGTTCCCCTTTAATTCTTTATTGCTTCTTTTCTTTCTTATACACTTTTCCTTGTTGTTCCTTTTTTCTTTTTGTATGCCCTGCTGCAAATCCTACTATGAAGGCAGCTGTTCCTACTGCTACTACTTGAACAAGACCATCATTATTTTCTTTTTCAGGTTCTTGTAATTCTACCTTTGGTACATCTACTTCTATTTCTCTCGTTTCAGCATTTGCTACCACAGGTGATGCTACTGTTATTGATAATGCAGTAAGAATAGCAATTGCTAAATTTGTTACTTTTAAATTTTTTGCCATTTCTCTCATCCCCCTCATATGTTGTGCATATTATAGCATAAATTGCCCTTTTTGTCAAATTTTGCTTATTGACTTATTGGTTAATTCATTCTATTATTAAATTATATTAGGAGGTTACGATATGAATCAAAATTTAACAGTTTTAAGAGTTGAAGATGTTTCCGAAGAAAATGGGCCGGCTATTTTGAATCAAATAACTACAAATGATAAATATACAGATGATTTCTTAGAAAGAGCTTATTCTTTCTGGGGTGATGCTTTAGAACCTTTTGTTCATCCTGATACATTCTTTCAGCTAGAGCAAGAAGCAAAAGCAGAAACTTACCATCGCGACTATCTTGCTGGATATCAAGAGTTTACTGATGCTAAAGTAATGAAAAAAACGAGAGCTAATTAACTAGCTCTTTTATTTTTCGTAACTTTCACTTAATAATTTATCTAGTGTCACTATTTCATAACCTTTAGCTTTTATATATTTAATAATTAAGTCTAATTCTTGTTCTGTTGTATTCGTAATAGGAAGAGATATGATGGCCCCATTTTGAATTTTTTCTTCTACTTCTTGATAAGGAGATGCTGTTATTTTTATAGTAGGGGTTATCGTATGTAATTTTATTTTACTACAAAGTGTTATAACTTCCTTATTATCATAGTCAGCATAACAATACTTTGGTTTTTCTTCTACTATATTTTGTAAATATTCAATAGATGATCTAAAATATATTTCTTCATAACGATTATTATAATTTAATATTTCTAATTCATGATTGGTCATTGATTTTATTAATTGTAAATCATTTTCTAACCATTTGCCATCTAAGAAAAAAGTTCCAGGGACAATATTTTGATTTAGTATTTGTAATATTAGTTTAGGAGAAGTATCTTGATAGGTTGGAAATACAAGAGCCACTTCTTTTTTATCATTATTTCCTGATATTACAAACTTGTCATAAGTATCGTCTAAAGAAACAGTCGGAGATACTTCCTTTAATACTGTTAGACTTTCGTTGTAGGTTCCATATTGTTTCATTTTTTGATAGCTCTTATCATAGTCAATCACTTTACCATTTTTTCCAGGTATAATTTTGTTTTCTTCTATTAGTGCGTTTTCTGGAGTTATAGAGAACTTTTCTTCACTTTCTTTTATTTCTTTCATAATAGGATCTGTTTTTCTGATTAGTTCTATTGTTTTATTTGTATAATAAAAACTAAAAGAGATTAAAAGAATTGCAATTAGTACTTGCGTTAGTTTTTTTATCACATTATCACCTAGAATAATATATGAAAAAAAAGTTCATTTCTGAACTTTTTAAGCTTCTTGTTTCTCTTCTTTTTTCTTTGGTTTTGGAAGAGCATCTTTTCTAGAGAAGTTTTGTCTTCCTTTTTTGTCTGGTCCTAATGCTTTTACAATTATCGTGTCGCCTTCTTTTACTACATCTTCTACTTTATTTACTCTTTCATGAGCAAGTTGTGAAATGTGTACTAGTCCTTCACACCCAGGCCATAATTGAACGAAACATCCAAAGTCTTCAATTTTTACGACTTTTGCCTCATAGATTTTTCCAACTTCTACTTCTCTTACAACTTCTTCTATCATTTGTTTTGTCTTATTGATAATATCTCTATCACTATGATAAATAATGACTCTACCATCATCTTCTAAGTCTACTTTTACAGCATTAATATTATTTACATCTGTAACGTTAGAAGCATCGCAGATAATCTTGGTAATCATCTCTCCACCTTTTCCAATGACATCTTTTATTTTCATTGGATCAATCATAAAGGTTTCCATCTTAGGTGCATATTTAGATACATCTGGTCTTGGCTCTTTAATTTGTTTTTCCATGACGTCTAATACTTGCATACGTGCCACTTTTGCTTGTTCTAGAGCTTCTTTTAATATCTCTTTTGTAATTCCTTTTATTTTAATATCCATTTGTAGAGCACATACACCTTTTCTTGTTCCAGCAACTTTAAAGTCCATGTCTCCTAAATGGTCTTCCATTCCTTGGATATCTGTTAATATTGTATATTCATCTTCATGTGTAATTAGTCCCATGGCAATTCCAGCGACAGGGGCTTTAATTGGAACTCCTGCTGCCATCAATGACATACATCCAGCACAGATACTCGCTTGAGAAGAAGAACCGTTAGATTCTAGTATTTCAGATACTACACGTATCGTATAAGGGAACTCTTCTTCACTAGGTATTACTTGTAATAAGGCTTTTTCTCCTAAAGCTCCATGTCCAATTTCTCTTCTTCCAGGTGCTCCATAACGTCCTGTTTCTCCTACTGAAAATTGTGGGAAGTTATAATGTAACATAAAACGTTTTTGATCTTCTAATCCTAAACCATCTAATATTTGATGTTCTCCTAGAGCTCCTAATGTTGTTACAGAAAGAGCTTGTGTCTCTCCTCTTGTAAATAAAGCTGAGCCGTGAGTTCTTGGCAATAGGTCAATGTCTGTTGATAGTGGTCTGATTTCATCCATTTTTCTACCATCTGCACGAATATGTTCTTTCACAACAATACTTCTAAATAAGTTATATTCTATATCAGATACTACCATATTGGCTTTTACTAATATTTCTTTTAATTCATCTTCTTTTACTTTGTCTTCATATTCTGATTTATATAGTTCTTCTACTTCTTCTTTAATAGCATCAATTGCAGCATATTTTTCTAGTTTATCTTTAATACGAAGTGCTTTATCCATTTTTTCACTAATTAAATCTGTTATTCTTTGTCTCATTTCATCTTCTACTTCAAGACATTCATATTCCATTTTTTCTTCGCCAATTTCTGAAATAATCTCTTCTTCAAAGGCAATTAATTTCTTTACTGCTTCATGACCAAACATTAAAGCTTCTAGCATAATATCTTCTGGTACTTCTTTAGCACTTGATTCTACCATGTTAATAGCATCTTTTGTTCCAGCTACAGTTAAATCCAATTCTGATTGTTCTAATTCTTCTGGTGTAGGATTGATAATAAATTCTCCATTTACTCGTCCTACTTTTACTCCAGCGATTGGTCCATTAAATGGAATCTTTGAGATAGAAACTGCTAAAGATGAAGCTAACATAGCAGTTAATTCTGGTGAACAATCTTGATCTACTGATAATACTGTAGAAATAATTTGCACTTCATTTTTGAAGCCCTCTGGAAATAGTGGTCTCATTGGACGATCTATCATTCTAGCTGCTAAAGTGGCATTTTCACTTGGACGCCCTTCTCTTTTAATAAATCCTCCTGGAATTTTTCCAACAGAATATAGTTTTTCTTGATAATTTACTGTTAATGGAAAAAAGTCAGATAATAGGTTTACTGTCTTTGATACGACTGCTGCTGTTAAAACAACGGTATCGTTATATCTAACTAATACTGCACCATCTGCTTGTTTTGCAAGTTCTCCATGTTCTACAATAATTTTTCTTCCATAAAAATCTAATTCAAATACTTTTTTCATACTTCCTCCATATCAATTCCATTACTAGAATAACAGAAAAATGAAAAAAATTCTACTTTTTCTTTGAAAATAAAAAGTCAATACTAATGATTGACTATTTATCCATAATATTTTTTATAATACCAACTGGTGATGAAAATCTTGCTGTTCTTAATATTTTTTTCTTTATTTCATCTTTAGAATCTTTTAATACTTTTTCTATTTCTTTTAAATTTTTATATTTTTTAATATAATGAGTATTAAACTTTGAATGAGAATCGTAATATTTAATTGTTAAATCACGATATACACATCTACCATTATCTGGTATCTTAATTACATCAAAGCCTAGTTTTTCTGTAAAGTATTTGGTTAATACTTTATTAATCTTGTAATAATTTCTCTTTACAAGTTTTGATATTTCATCATTAAATTTATAAGATGTTATTTCTGCAATAATTTCATCAATATTATTACATATTTCTAAATCTTTTGCTAATTTTTCTTTTTCTTTTTCTAATTTTTCAATAAATTTCAATTCGTCTTTTAATTTCTTTTTATAGTTTTTCTTTTCATCAATAGAACAAATTCTATCATAGCAATCTAATATTATATCGACATCTTGCCAGAATGTTTCATTAAGATCGCAGTCTGTTTCAAAGTCTTCGTCATCTTCATATATTTCTTGGAATTGAGCAACATATGCTTTTAGTCTTAAAATATATGCTTCAATATTAAACGGTTCTGTTTCTATTACATAATTTAATAATGCATATGCTTCAGGATATTCTTTTAGTTTTAAATGTTTTTTGGCATCTGATAATCTATCTTCATTATCTTTTATCCCTGATACTTTTACTTTTCCTGTTAATTCTAATTTGTATTTAGCTATTGCATCATCTACAATGATTTTACTTTTACAATATTTACAAGTGACAATTTCTTCTTTGGAATCAACTTCTAAACTTGCTCCACAACTTGGGCATTTTGCTGCTACTAACTTCATGTTATCCTCCTATCTTAAAGAACTTCTTCTTCCCATTTCATACGCTTTTTGTTCCATGTAAATCTTACTTTTAATTCTTTTTCTAATTCAGCAACCATTTCACTTGAAAATGCATATGCTTTATTTGCTTTAATGAATTTTAATAAAGATAAAATTGCTAAGATTGGTGTAACAACAATTCCTAAAACTAAACCAATGATGCCCATGATGCAGCCAACATTACCACTGTTCTTTTCTACTTTAACTTGTCCGAAGATATCCGTTCTGGCACTATAAGATACATTTCCCATTTTGTCGTTATAATCATCTACTTCACTACCCCAGTTAAAGAATTTCCAGAATGATGCAGCACCTACTAAAATATATCCCCAGATAGATGAACTATCTGATAATATAAAGATTAGACCAATAATGTACATTGCTGCTAAAATGATTACTGATCTTAGGTGTGAATTTTTTTCATCACGTGAAATATCAAGGACTGCTGTCATTTTATTTAGTAATCCTTTCATTGACCAAGATTGTTCATCCATAGCATCAATATCTTCTAAATATTTACTTAAATGCCTATTATCATTGATTTTTTCTCTAATTTCTCTTTCCCAAACTCTCTTTGATTTCTTTGTTTCTTTCTTCTCTACCTTTTCTTCTTGTTCCTCTTTTTCAACTTTTTCTTCCTCTTTCTTCTCTACTTTTTCTTCTTTTACTTCTTCTTTTTCTTCTTTTTTCATACATAAACTCCTTTTCTTTTTATTATATGTTTTACTACTCCTCAACATTACATTGTGATTTCAATGAAAGTATTGTCTACTACCTATTTTCTTCTTTCACAACTCACTCCTTTTTCTATTAAGGATATATATAATATTAAGATTTTTCACGAAGAAAAATGCCTAAAATTATAATCAATTTTGGGTATTGGGCTTTTTAAATAAATATAAATAAGTTGTCTTTACTTCGATTTTTATTTATCGTTATAATTACGATATCTTTATATTATCCACAATAAAGCCACTACTTCTTGTCCTTTATAAAAAAATTATACCCTCCCCCACTTTCTCTGTCAAGTTGATTTTTTTCCACATAACTTCATTATGATTCTTGTAATAATTTTTTAATAAAAATATTAGTAATGGATAATTAATGTTTTATTCTATAAAAAAATATGTTAGAAATCTTATAGTACTTTTTTTAACGTCGACTTATAAAGTTATTATCTTATTTTATATATTTACTTTATTATTAAATCACTTCTAAAAGAGCGTATTTTATTAATGTGATTTTTCATGTTGCTATTATTTTAAATAACTTGTTTATAAGTCTTGTAGTTATAAAATATTTATACATTTATAATCGTTTTCATTACAAAAAAAGAACTAATTCCTAGTTCTTTTTTCATGATTTATTTAATCATTTTATCAACATTATTTGATATTAAATGAATATACAAAATTCTCTTTTTATTATATCTTGTTATATTTTCTACCTTTTTAGTGGCTTTTTACTCAATTTATTTA
>CALVSC010000010.1 GCA_944358855.1 uncultured Bacilli bacterium
TTATTTCCCGGGAAATAAAATAATGTAGATATCAGTTAAGTTGTGAATAAGAAATGTTCCACGTGGAACATAAAAAATAAGTTATATAATTAAAAAAAAGAAAGAAATGTTGTGATATTTAAACGGAGAAGTTATTTCCCGGGAAATAAAATAATGCAGATATTAGATAAGTGGTGGAAAAAGAAATGTTCCACGTGGAACATAAGAAATAAGTTATTTAATAAAAAAAAGAAAGAGATGTTGTGATATTTAAACGAAGAAATTATTTCCCGGGAAATAATTTGGATAGATAATAATTTAGTGTTAAAAAAGATAATGTTTCACGTGAAACATATGGAAAGAGTGAATTATTTTTAAAAAAGTTAATTTAATTTAAATTGGGAAAAGGTTTATGCATTATAAAAAACTTAAAATAATAATTTGCTTTATATATATTTACTTTTTTTATAATTTATATTAAAATATCCATAGTGCAATAAAAGTACTAGAACCAGGTCAGGACCGGGAGGTAGCAGCCTTAATAGTCAACTTTTATGTGCACTTTTCTTTTAGGGTGATAATATGAATTTAAAATATATGGATATGGCAATAAATGAAGCAAAGAAAGCTGTGGAAAAAGGCGAAGTACCTGTAGGGTGTGTAATTGTTAAAGGTGATCAAGTTCTTTCTAAATCTTATAATATGAAAGAAACGTTAATGTGTGCAACAAAACATGCAGAAATTATTGCTTTGGAAAAAGCATCTGAAGTTCTTGATAATTGGAGATTGGAAGGTTGTGATGTTTATGTTACATTAGAACCTTGCCCTATGTGTGCTAGTGCCTTAAAACAGGCAAGAGTAAATCACATTTATTGTGGATTATCTAATTTAGATAAAAATAATGGTGTTATTATTAAACAGATTTTAGCTTGTGATAAAAATAATTCAGAGGTTTTGTTTACTAGTGATTTAGCTGTGGAAAAAGTAAAATTACTTATGAGAGCTTTTTTTAAGAATAGAAGAAATAGTTAGAATGTTTCTTCTTTTTTTATGTTATAATAGTAATGTTTATGGAGGTGTTAGCGTGTATCAAGCTTTATATAGAAAATATAGACCGAAAACTTTTGATGATGTGGTTGGTCAGGACTCTATTGTTAAGGTTTTAAAAAACTCTATTGTTAATCATAAGTTTTCTCATGCGTATATGTTTTTTGGATCACGTGGAACGGGTAAAACTTCTCTTTCTAAAATATTTGCTAGGGCAGTTAATTGTTTAGATTCTAAGGATGGAAATCCTTGTGGAAAATGTAAAAATTGTATTTCTGCTTCAGAAAAAGAATGTGTAGATATTATGGAAATTGATGCTGCTTCTAATAATGGTGTTGATGAAATACGTGATTTGAGAAATAAAATTAATCTTGTTCCAGCTGAATTAAAATATAAAGTTTATATTATTGATGAAGTTCATATGCTTTCTATTGGTGCTTTTAATGCTTTGTTAAAAACGCTGGAAGAACCACCTGAACATGCTATTTTTATTTTAGCAACGACTGATCCTCAGAAAGTTCCAGAAACCATTATTTCTAGGTGTCAGTGCTTTTCTTTTCGACGTATATCTACAAATATGCTTGTGGAAAGACTAAAGTATGTGTGTAATCAAGAAAATATTAAAATTGAACCTGATGTTTTACAGGAAATTGCGAAAGCAGCTGACGGTGGAATGCGAGATTCTCTTGGGATGCTTGATAAATTAAGCTCTTTTTCGAATGATACTATAACAATGGATATTTATACTGATTTGAATGGGATGATTACAAAAGAAGAGTTAAAAAAATTATTTGATGCTGTGTTTTCTAATCAATTTGAGGTTGTTTTAAATCTTCTTAATGACTTTAATGATTGTGGAAAAAATATTGTTCAAATTATTTCTCAGTTTATGTATTTTTTAAGAGATATATTAGTTGGTCATTTTTTAAATAATGGGAAGATTCCCTATGATATCTCTTCTGTGGAAAAACTTATTACTATTTTAAACGAAAAAATGTTCGATATTAAAAAAAGCGGGAATCCAAAAATTTATATTGAAATACTATTATTGGATTTTATGTCTATGAGTAGTGAAAAAATTGATTCTCATATTACACCTGGAATAGTTGTTAATAAAAATAAAGAAAAAGATGATATTGTTACAGATGATAATGATAAAAATTTTGATAGTGTTTCTAGCAAGGATAGAAATTTTAAAGATGGTTTGAATTTTAAGGAGAGTAAAAAATCCTCTGAAATTATTTCTGATTCTAATGAAGATGAATTTATTTCTAATATATCTTCAGATCAATCTTTTGATATTATTGTTCCGGGGAAAATTTTGAATATAGAAAGTATTATGAAAGCTCGAGTTAATAATGCTTTTGCGTTAGCTAATAAACAAGAGTTGAGGAGTGATCAAGAAAAGTTATCTATTTTGAATGATTATACATTTGATCAAAATATTGGGTATCTTGTTTGTGAAATTCTTAATTCAAAATTTAGAGTTGCTTGTAGTGATATTTTAGTTATTAGTTATGAATATGATTCTATTGTTCAACAAAATTTGGAACATTTAGAGGCAATGGAAGATGTTTTTAATAAATTAACGCATTCTAATATAAAATTGGCTATTATTAGTGATGAAGAGTGGAGTAAATTAAAAAACGAATATATCGAACATTTGAGAGCAGGTGAACATTATAATGTTATTGATGAACCAGAGAAAGAGTTTAAAAAAGCTGAAAGTAATGATATAATAAGTAATAGTGCTACTACATTGTTTGGCGATATAGTAGAAATTGATGAATAAAGGAGATTGAATATGAATTTACAAGCTATGATGAAACAAGCTCAAAAATTACAAAAAGATATGATGAATGTAAAGGATGAAATTGATTCTACTGAATTTACTGGAGAAAGTTCTTTAGTAAAGGTGGTTGTTAAAGGAACAAAAGAAGTTGTAAAAGTTGAAATTGATAAAAGTAATTCTTTAGATGCTGATGACATTGAAATGTTAGAAGATATGATTTTAGTGGCAATAAATGAAGCTAATAAGAAAGTTGATGAGATGACTGAAAAGAAAATGGGAAAATTTGGTAATATTCCTGGAATGTTTTAATTATGTATCCTAATAGTATTAGAAATCTAATTGAGTCTTTTAAATATTTACCAGGTATAGGTGAAAAAACGGCAGAGAGATTAGCTTTTTCTGTTTTGGATTTAGAAGAAGAACAAGTTTCCTTATTTTCTGATAGTCTTAGAGATGTTAAAAAGAAAATACATCCATGTCCTATTTGTAATACTTTTACTGATGATGAGAAGTGTTTTATTTGTTCTGACTTAACAAGAGAAAAAAATGTGTTATGTGTGGTTGAAGATACAAAAAACGTTTTTCTTTTTGAAAGGTTAGGGATGTTTCATGGTGTGTACCATGTTTTAGATGGATTAATATCTCCATTGGATGGTATTAATCCTGAAGATATTGGCCTTGATAAATTGATTGATCGTGTTAAACAAGAACATTTTAAAGAAATTATATTTGCTTTTAGACCAAGTATTGAAGGTGAAACTACTGCACTTTATATTAAGAGGGTTTTAGATGGTATGGGTGTCAAAGTTACACGTTTAGCTAGTGGTGTACCTATGGGAGCAGATATGGAGTATGTTGATAGTTTGACTTTAGAAAGAGCTTTGAATGATCGAAAAGAAATAGAATAAAAATAATGTTTTTTCATAATTTTTAACAGGTGATAATTATGAAAAAAATATTAGCTTTATTAAAAAAAGTGACTTTTGCTGGGTTTTTAATTTATGGTTATAATTTAATTGCAGTTAATTTTGATTTAATGTTACCAATTAATTTTATAACTTTATCGTTTATTTCTTTTTTAGGTTCCCCGGCACTTGTTGCGTTTGTTTTATTTAAAATTTTAATTTTATAAGGGTGATATGATGGATAATTTAACAGAAATTCAGAAAAGATTTGTAGATTATATTGAAAAAATTATGAATTCTAATAAATTATCTCATGCTTATTTAATAGAAACAGAGGATACATCGTTAGAGTTTCCTCTTATTTTGATGTTTGTAAAACTTATTTTATGCCCTAAAAATTTTGTTGAGTGTAAAATGTTAAATTGTGGTCAATGTAATAATTGTAAATTAATTGATAGTAATAATTTTCCTGACTTTGAGGTTATTGAAGCGGATGGTGCGCAAATAAAGAAAAATCAATTATTAGAATTAAAGGATGAGTTTCAAAAAACTTCTTTAATTGGAAAGAGAAGGGTTTATTTAATAAAGGATGCTGAAAAATTAAATCCTTCTTCAGCAAATACAATGCTTAAGTTTTTAGAAGAGCCCGAGGATAACATTATTGCAATATTATTAACGAAAAATCGTTATCAGGTTATTGATACGATTCTTTCTAGGTGTCAGGTTTTAACGTTAACTGATGTTTCTGATAGTTCTATTATTGATGATAATTTTTTGCTATTTTTTCAGTATTTGATAAATGGTGATGATTTATTTATTCATTATAAAGAAATTTTGGAAAATATTTTAACTGATAAAACGGTAGCAAAAGATATTTTATCTAATGTTGAAAAAATTATTATTCAATACTTATCAGATTCTAATTTTAATGATAAATTCTCATTTTTGAATAAGGTTTCTAAGAAAAATTTATTAAAGTATGTTTCGATAATAGAAGAAGAATTGCCTAAATTGGTGTATAATATAAATTATAAATTGTGGCTTGATGCGATTTATTCTAGATTTTTGGAGGTGAAATAATGCAAAATGTAGTTAAAGTATTGTTTCCTGGAACCAAGATTTTTGCTTATTTTGATTCTAATGAATGTGATTTAAAAGTTAATGACCTTGTGGTAGTAGAAACTGACTTTGGAGAGGATTTTGCAATTATTAAGAAGGCAAATTATCTAGAAAAGGAAGACAATTTACCTGATGATTTAAAAAAAGTAAAAAGAAAGGTCTCTTCTTCTGATCAAAAAAAGATTGATGATAATGCTAAGAAAGCAGAAGAGGCTTTAGAAATAGCAAAGAAGTATAGTAAAGAGTTAGAATTAGATATGAATTTTGTAGATTGCCATTATACTTTTGATAAAAATCAATTGATTTTTTCTTTCGTTTCTTCAAATCGAGTGGATTTTAGAGAGTTAGCAAAGAAATTAGCTCAAAAATATAAAACTAGAATAGAATTAAGGCAAATTGGTGTCAGAGATAAAGCAAAAAAAATTGGTGGACTTGGTCCTTGTGGTTTGTTTTTATGTTGTCATACATTTTTAACAGATTTTAATAGTGTTTCTATTAACATGGCAAAAAATCAATTTTTAGCATTAAATCCTTCTAAAATAAACGGAATATGTGGTAGGCTTTTATGTTGTTTGGGATATGAGAATGATTTATATACAGAAATGAAGAAGGGATATCCTAAAGTTGGTACTGTTTATGAGACTGAAAATGGTACTGGTAAAGTTACTTCTATTGATGTGTTTAAGGGCGTTTTTCGGGTTGATTTAAAGGAAAATGGCTATGTAGATATAAGAAAGGAAGAATATCATGAAAGTTCTAAATGATATTTTAGGATATCCTAATAGGAAGATATATCAAGATGATTCCTATTTTTCTTTTTCTTTAGATAGTGTTATGCTAGCTAATTTTGTTACTATTCGATTACGTGATAAGAATATTTTAGATTTGGGTACAGGTAATGGGGTTATTCCTTTGATTTTATCTCTTAGAACAGATAAAAATATTGTAGGAGTAGAAGTACAAGAATCATTGGTATCATTAGCTAATGAGTCAATCCAATATAATCATTTAAATAATCAAATTTCTATTGTATGTGCTGATATGCAACAATATGTTAGTCCTTCTACAATTGAAAAATATGATGTTATTACTTGTAATCCTCCATATTTTAAAGTGAATGATAAAAATTTTTTTAATGAAAGTAAAGAAAAAATGATTGCTAGACATGAAGTGTTAATTACATTGGAAGATGTTATTAAAACAGCGAGTAAGTTGTTAAAAAATAATGGTACATTTGCACTTGTTCATCGAACTGATAGGTTATTAGAAATATTTGACTTATTAAGAAAGTATAGGATTGAACCAAAGAGGGTACAATTTGTATATGAAAATAATTTGAAAGGTTCTACTTTAGTTTTAATTGAAGGAACGCATAATGGTAAAAGTGGTTTAAAAGTGGAGAAACCTTTTATTATGTATAAAGATGATGGAACACCTACTGAAATGTATCGTAAGTTTTTAATTGAGGTGAAGTAATTATGAATCAAAAAAGTTATGATGGTAGTGCTAGTTTATATTTAATTCCTACTCCTATCGGGAATTTGGATGATATTACTGTTAGAGCGTTAAAAGTTCTTTTGGAAGTAGACTTTATTTTATGTGAGGATACTAGAGAAAGTGGAAAACTTTTACATCACTTCGATATAAAGAAAAAGTTAGTTAGCTGTCATGAATATAATGAAGAAAAAATAAAAGATTATGTTATTAATGAATTAAAAAAAGGAAAAAATATTGGTTTAATTACGGATCAGGGTTCACCTATTATTAGCGATCCTGGGTATATTGTTGTTCGTAAAGTTATTGATGAAGGTTTTAATGTTATTGCTTTACCTGGAGCTACTGCATTTGTTCCAGCACTTACATCTTCTGGCTTATCGCCTGCTCCTTTCTTGTTTTATGGTTTTTTGCAGACAAAAGAGTCTAAAATAATAAAAGAGTTAAATAGTTTAAAAAAGGCTCCTTATACGATGCTTTTTTATGAAGCACCACATAGAATTTATAAAACATTGAATTATATGCTAGAAGTATTTGGTAATAGGAGAATAAGTATTCATCGTGAGATTTCAAAGTTGCATGAACAAATATATCGTGGTACAATACAGGAATTAATTCCAATAGTTAATGAATTAAAAGGGGAATTTGTATTGGTTGTAGAAGGTAATCATGAGAGAACGGACTATTCAGATTTGTCTGTTGTAGAACATGTTAAATTATATTTAGATGAAGTTTCTGAAAAAGAGGCTATTAAAATTGTAGCTAAAGAAAGAGGCGTTCCTAAATCTATTATTTATAAAGAGTATCATGATAATAAAGAATAAAATTATTTCCCGGGAAATAATTTGAGGAGGAGTTTATGAAGTTAATTGTAGGACTTGGTAATCCAGATAAGGAATATATTGGCACGAGACATAATGTCGGTTTTTCTTTTGTTGATTTTTATTTAAAAGAGAAAAAAATTAATGTTTCTTGGAAAAGTAAATTTCAAGGTTTGTTTTATGAAACTAATATTTCTGGTGAAAAAGTTATTTTTTTAAAACCACAAGCTTATATGAATTTATCTGGTACTGTTGTTAAACAGTTTATGAATTTCTTTAAAATTGATGTTTCTGATTTGTTGGTTGTTTCTGATGATTTAGATTTAAAAATTGGTAATTTTAAACTTAAAGATAAAGGTTCTTGTGGTGGACATAATGGATTGCGAAATATAGAAGATTGTATTCATTCACAGGAATATAGGCGCTTAAAAATTGGTATTTCTAATGATAAATCAAAAGATACAAAAGATTATGTTCTTGGAAAATTTTCTCATGATGAACAGAAAATTTTGGAAACTTTGTTTTCTGAGCTTGTTGCGGTTATGGATGATTATTTTAATATTGATTTTTTATCATTAATGAATCGATATAATCGTAAGAATAGGTGATTTTATGGATATTTTTCAAACTATAGGTAAATATGATTTTAAAAAGAACATGGGTATTACTGGGATTACCGATGAGTTTTTTTGTGTTTTGTTATATTCTTTATATAAGAGGGAAAATAAGAGTATATTAGTTGTTGTTAATTCTTTGTTTGAAGCTAATAAATTATATTCATCTTTGAGTAATTACTTGGATGATGTTTCTTTGTTTCCTATGGATGATTTTTTGACTAGTGAAGCCTTAGCTATTAGTCCTGATTTAATGTATAATCGTTTGGATACTATTAATAAAGTTATTCATAAACACTCAATTGTTATTACTAATTTAATGGGGTATTTAAGGTTTTTGCCTAGTAGAGAAGTTTATTTAGATAGTGTTATATCCATTAGGAAAGGTGATATTGTTTCACCTAGTGATTTAGTTGATAAATTTTATTGTGCTGGATATAAGAGGGACACTATAGTTAATAAAACTGGAGAATTTGCAGTTAGAGGTTTTATAATTGATGTTTTTCCTATCGATAGTGAGTATCCTGTACGTATTGAATTTTTTGATGATGAAGTGGAATCATTACGTTATTTTGATCCTGATACTCAAAAGTCTTTGTCTTCTATTTCTGATGTGAAGATTTTTCCTTGTACGGAATTTTTGACAAGTACTTTGATAGCTGAAGAAGATAAAAAGCAGAAAAAGTTACCTCAATATGGAAAGGTAGAGTCTATTAGCTCTTATATGAATTCTGGTTATACTTTTTTTAAGGATTATGATCAATTAAAAGTTAGTTTTTCTCAAATTATGGAGGAAGTTAATACTTATCAAAGTACTAGAGATGTTGATTTTCATGGAAAATATATGTTTGATATTGATGATATAGTAGAAAAGTTTCCTATTTATTATATGAATATTAATTATTATGAAGGTAAAGATATTCATAATTTTTCTGTTCATACTATTAATAATTTTAATGAAAATGCTGAAAGTATTAATCAATTTATTCGTAAACAAATTAGTAATGATAAGACTGTCGTTTTGTGTTTAAAAAAATATCAAGTTTTTAGTGCTATGAAGTTTTTAAATATGAAAGTGGTTGAAAGTGATTTATCAAATATTCAGCTTCATCAGGTTAATGTAGTTGCTTCTCCTTTAAGCTCAGGATTTATCTATCAGAATTTTGTGTTTTTAACAGCTAATGAATTGTTTGTTGTTAAAGAAAAGCAAAATAAATATCGAAACAAGTTTAAATATTCTGCTTCTATTTCTGATTTAACGAAATTGCAAGTAGGGGATTATGTTGTCCATAATGTTCATGGTATTGGTGTTTATAATGGAATTAAAACTTTAACTTTTTCTGGGGTTATAAAAGATTATATTGAGGTTTTATATCAGGGTGAAGATAAATTATATATTCCAGTTGAGAAAATTGATTTAATAAGTAAATATACCGGAAAAGAGGGTTATGCACCTAAAATTAATAAATTAGGTGGTAGTGAGTGGCAAAAAAATAAAAATAGAGTTAGAAAAAAAGTTCAGGATATGGCTAATGATTTGTTGCAGTTATATGCTGAAAGAGAGTCTAGAAAAGGATTTGCATTTTCCCCTGATTGTGATATGCTTTTAGATTTCGAAAAGGAGTTTCCTTATGAATTAACGGTTGATCAAAAAAGAGCTATTGCACAAATCAAAGAGGATATGGAAAAACCAGTTCCTATGGATAGATTATTGTGTGGAGATGTTGGCTTTGGAAAAACTGAAGTTGCCTTTGTAGCAGCGTTTAAAGCTATTTTAGATTCTAAACAAGTTTTGTTTTTATGTCCTACTACAATATTGTCTAATCAACATTATGAAAATGCTTTATCTCGTTTTAAAAATTTTCCTGTATCTATAGCGTTGTTAAATCGTTTTACATCTCCAAAGGAGCAAAAAAGAATATTGGAAGGATTATCTAATGGTACAATTGATTTGGTTTTTGGAACACATCGTTTATTGAGTGACGATATTAAACTTAAAAATTTGGGATTATTAGTAATAGATGAAGAACAAAGATTTGGTGTTAAACATAAAGAAAAAATAAAGCATTATAAAACAAATGTTGATGTTTTAACTTTAACTGCAACACCAATTCCTAGAACATTACAAATGTCTTTAGTAGGAATTAGAAGTTTATCATTAATTGAAACACCTCCAGTAAATCGATATCCAATACAAACCTATGTTATTGAGGAAAATAAGCAAATTTTAAAAGATGCTATTTATAAAGAGTTATCGCGGGATGGACAAGTATTTATTTTATATAATAAAGTGGAATCAATTGAAGAAGAAAAATTTAAAATTCAAAATTTAGTTCCAGAAGCTAGAATTATTACTGCGCATGGTCAGATGAGTAAAAATACACTAGAAAATCGTATTGTTGATTTTGTTAATCATGAATATGATGTTTTGGTTTGTACTACTATTATAGAAACAGGGATTGATATTCCTAATGTAAATACATTAATTATTATGGATGCGGATAGATTTGGTCTTAGTCAGCTTTATCAAATTAGAGGTCGTGTTGGTAGAAGTGATAAGTTTGCTTATGCTTATCTAATGTATCATCCAGCGAAAGTATTAACCGAAGCGGCTGTTAAAAGATTAAATGTCATAAAAGAATTTACTGCTTTAGGAAGTGGCTTTAGTATCGCAACTCGTGATTTATCTATTCGCGGTGCTGGCGATATACTAGGTAGTGAGCAAGCAGGCTTTATTGATTCTGTGGGTATTGATTTATATCTTAAACTTTTAAATGAGGAAGTAGCAAGAAAGAAGAATATTGAATTACCAGAGGAAGAAGATGATGAAAGTAAACCATTATTAAATGTTAGTACTCATATAGAGGATCAATATGTATCAGAAGATGAATTAAAAATTGAGATTCATAGAAAAATTAATGAGATTGATTCTTATGAAAAATTACTTTCTGTAAAAGAAGAATTAGAGGATAGATTTGGTAAGATTTCTTTAGACTTATTGGTTTATATGTATGAAGAATGGTTTGAAAAGTTAGCTAAAAAAGTAGGCGTTAAAAGGGTTTCACAAACGAAAAATTCGATTGAAATTGTGTTTCCTGAAGAAGTTGTTTCTAAATTAAAAGTGGATGATTTGTTTGTAGAATCTTTTAAAATTAATTCTTCTTTTAGATTTTTAAGTAGAGGGTCAAACTTAGTTATTATTTTAGATATTATTAAATTAGAGAAACATCCTATCTTTTATTTAACTGAATTGCTTGATTTAATTTATCGTAAATTTATAATGTAATCTTGACTATACTTGGTTTGTTTTGCTACACTTACAATACTAGGATTAGGATGTGGGAGTATGGAACAACAAACAGTAGAAGAAATAAGAATTAAACATTTAGAAAATTATAAGAATGCTGTTTATGAAATTATGAAAAATAATAGTAAATCTTTATTTGAGGATGATATTTTATCTTTATTACAGAAGCCTCCTTTAGATTCTATGGATATTATTAAATGTAAAATTTTAGATTTGGCTAAGCGGTATAAAACAGTCATTCAAATAGAATCTTTAAATAAGTGTTTAGATAGTTACCGAAAAGATGCAATGTCTTTACTTCTCGATTGGGAGAAATTTAGGATAGAAAGATTGGAAAAAATTATTTTTTCTTTTCAACCAAAGAAAAATTCTGATATTATAAAAATTAATAAGAAAGAGTTTAATCTAATAAATAAGGAATTAAAAAAGCAAATAAAAAGATTTATTTTGGATTTAATTGATAAAAATATTGTAAAAAATGTAAATTCTTTATTTACAAACGATGTTGATGGTAGTTTAAAAGATAGTTTGTCTAAAGACATTATTAAGTTTTTACAAACTAATTACCTTAAACAGTTGTTAGAAAGTATGGATTTTAAGGTTATTGTTAAAGATACAACGTTAATAAATAGAATTAAAGAACAGGGAGAAAGATATTTGTTTACGCTAAATAATTCGCATTTATTGAATGAATAATTGTTGTTTTGGAAGACAAATTTGTCTTCTTTTTTTTATGTAATAAAATATGGAAATATTTACCAAGGGAAAAATTGGGAATTTTGTTTATAATAAGTATGAAAAGCGTATAAATAAAAAAAAATAAGAAAAACTAGTAGTATGGGAAAGTGAGGAATAATTTTATGAAATCAACAGGCGTAGTGAGAAGAGTAGATGATTTGGGTAGAATCGTTATTCCTAAGGAAATTCGCCGTACTCTTAGAATTAGAGATGGGGAGTCGTTAGAAATATTTGTTGATAGAGAAATGATTGCTTTAAAGAAATTTTCTAAGATGTCAGATATGAATGAAGTTTCTAAACAATTAGTTGATATAGTGAATTCTGTTATTGGACAAAATGTTTTTATTACTGATCGTGATAATTTTATTGCAGGTAGTGGAAGTCTTAGAAAAGAGTATTTAAATAAATCTATTTCTAAATTTTTAGAGTCTATTATGAAAGAACGAAGAACTGTCGTTAGACAAGATTTACATAATATAGAGCTTATAGATGGTGAGATTGAAAAGTATGCATACGTTATTTGTCCTGTTATTATGAATGGTGATGCAATTGGATTGGTATTAATTGTTTCTTCTCAAAGTGTTGGACAAATAGAAGAGAAAATGGCTGATGTTGTTTCAAAGTTTTTGGGAAAACATATTGAAGAATAAAAAAAATTATGTTATACTCTAGCCATATTGATTGTGATGACGAAGAGCTTTGTAAAACAACTTTATTTTAGAGAGTCCGGTTGGTGCAAAAGGATATAAGGCTTTATAAAGTATGGCTTCTGAACTATTACATCGATATGTAGGTGTAATCGTAGATAGGCGTTAACTATTTGAGTGTGTAATATTTAAACTATTATAAAGTAAGGTGGTACCGCGATGATTCGTCCTTACATTATAATAGTTTTTTTTAGGAGGGATAATTATGAAAGAAAAATTTTATATTACAACAGCAATTGCTTATACTTCTGGTAAACCCCATATTGGAAATACCTATGAGATAGTTTTATCTGATGCGATAGCAAGATATAAAAGATTTAAAGGCTATGATGTTTATTTTCAAACAGGGACCGATGAGCATGGAGAAAAAATTGAAGTAAAGGCTAAAGAAGCAGGTTTAACTCCAAAGGAATTTGTAGATGAAAAGGCTAAAGAAGTTAAAAGAATTTGGGATTTAATGGGAGCAAGTTATGATAAATTTGTTAGAACTACTGATCCTGAACACGAGAAGGTTGTACAACATATTTTCAAGAAAATGTATGATCAAGGTGATATTTATAAAGGAGAGTATAAGGGGCTTTATTGTACTCCTTGTGAATCTTTTTGGACTGAATCACAATTAGTCGATGGTAAATGTCCTGATTGTGGTAGAGAAGTTAAGGAAGCAAGCGAAGAAGCTTATTTCTTTCGCTTAAGTAAGTATCAAAAGCAGCTGGAAGATTATTTTAAAGAACATCCTGACTTTTTGGAACCAGAAGCTAGAAAGAATGAAATGTTAAATAACTTTATTAAACCAGGTGTTCAAGATTTATGTGTGTCTAGGACTTCTTTTGATTGGGGTATTCCTGTGACTTTTGATTCTAAACATGTGGTATATGTTTGGTTGGATGCTTTAACTAATTATATTACTAATATAGGGTATGATGTTGATAAGGTTACGGACCAATTTAAAAAATTATGGCCTGCAGATTTGCAAGTTATAGGAAAAGATATTGCTCGTTTTCATTCTATTTATTGGCCTTGCTTCTTATGGTCATTGGGACTTCCTTTACCAAAGAAAATATTTGCTCATCCATGGTTATTAATGAATAATGATAAAATGAGTAAATCTAAAGGAAATGTTATTTATGCAGATGAGTTAGTGGAAGCTTTTGGAGTAGATGCAGTTCGTTATTATTTACTTCATGAAATTCCTTTTGCTAGTGATGGTAATATAACTTATGAATTGTTGATTGATCACATTAATGGTGAATTGGCTAATGTATTAGGTAATTTAGTTCAAAGATCTATTTCTATGGGAAATAAATATTTTGATGGAGTTGTTACTGCTACTTCAGAAGTGACAGAGTTTGATAAGGAATTAGAAGAAAAGTTAGGTAATTTAGAGAAGGCTGTTGATGAGAAGATGGAGCAGTTACAAATTAGTGATGCTATTACAGAAATATTTAACGTTTTAAGACTTACAAATAAGTATATTGATGAAACAGCGCCTTGGGTATTAGCTAAAGATCAAAGTAAAGTTGATGTTTTAAAAAATGTCATTTATCATTTGTTAGAATCTATTCGTATATGTGGTTTGTATTTAGAACCATTTATGCCTAATACTAGTGCTGAAATTAGAAAACAATTAAATATTGATGATCAAAGTGTTGTTTATAATAATAAGAATGAGTATCATTTAAATCAACCAAGTCCTTTATTTAAGAGAATAGATAAAGAAAAGTTTTTAAGTGAACATGTAAAATAAGTTGTAAAACATAAAAAGAAAGATATAGTTTTCTATCTTTCTTTTTTCTATTATGATATATTTTAAGAGTAGTTGCTGTTTTGAAAGGATTTTATATGAAACATGATTATCAGCAGTACTTTTTAATTGATTTATTTTGTTTGATTTTTATGTTGTTGATGATGTTGTATATTAGTGTGACAAAAAATATTTTAGATTTTTGTTATTTACTTTTTATTATTTTTAGTTATTTACGGTATAAATTTTCACAGTGGAAAAAATATCATTAATATGATATTTTTATTTTGGAGGGAACTTTATGTATATAGATACTCATTGTCATTTATCTTATCATGATTATCCCGATATTAATAAAGTTTTGGAAGAAAACAAATCAGCTTCTGTTGATGCTATTATTATATCTGGTTGTGATAAAGATAGTATTATTGAATCATTAGATTATATAAAAAAATATTCTTGTGTTTATGCTACTTTGGGTTATCATCCAAGTGAGGCAAGTGTTGTTACAGAAGAGGATTTAAATAATTTAAAATATCAGTTGCTGCAAAATAAGGTTGTTGGTATTGGGGAAATTGGTTTAGATTATCATTATGGTAAAGAAGATAGAGATAAACAAATAACATTATTTGAAAAACAATTAAAGATTGCTGAAGAGTATAATATGCCTGTTGTTATTCATAGTAGAGATGCTACAATGGATACTATAAATACTTTAAAAAAATTTAATGTTACGGGTGTTATTCATTGTTATAGTGGAAGTTTTGAAACAGCTAAAGAGTATATGAAATTAGGTTTTTCTTTTGGTATTGGTGGAGTAGTTACTTTTAAAAATAGTAAGCTTTCAGAAGTTGTTGAAAAAATTCCATTAGAAAGAATTGTTTTAGAAACAGATAGTCCTTATTTAACACCACATCCATTTCGAGGCGAAGTTAATAGTTCTAAATACTTACCTTTTATTGCTAAAAAAATAGCAGAGACTAAGAATTTATCTTTGGAAGAAGTTGCAGCTGCTACTACAAATAATGCTAAGAATATTTTTAGAATAAGTTGAAAAAATAGTAAAAATAGTGTATTCTTATTCTAAGATAGGGGTTGAATTTATGAAGAGTAAATATAATCATAAGTCTCTATTTATCTTTATTGCTTTAATTTTATTAGCTATTTGTACTTTTATGGGATGTTTATTTTTGTATTTTAAAGGAAATGATAGTGCTGAAAAGAATGCAACTGTTATGATTTCTTATGCAAATCAGTCATCTGAGTTAACAGTGGATAGCTCTATGCCTGTAACGGATGCAATAGGTAAACAGTTAGAATATACTCCGAATCAAACAAAATATGGTTATAGTGAGTTTTCTTTGACTTCAAATATGCAAGGAGTGGATTCTGTTAATTATGAGATTTATACTGTGCCATTAGGTGTAGCAGTGGAATTACCTACAGAATATGTGAGAATGTATTTGACAGATGGTGATAATGATTTGCCTATTGTTGGCTATCAAGAAGAGATACCATCTTATCGTGATTTAAAAGTTGCTGATAGTAATCTTAATGGTAAACAACTTTATTCTGGTACTTTGGAGAAGGGTGAGACTAAAAATTTTACATTGCGTATGTGGTTGGATGAAATGTATCCTATTACTCCGGAAATGAGAAGTTTTAAAATTGCTCTTTTTGTTAAGGTAATTGATTAGGAGGAATTATGAAAGACAAAAATGTTGTATTTATTGTTTTAGGGGTTAGTGTTTTATTGGTTGGAGTTCTTGTGTTGGCATTTTTTATGTTTTTCCAAGGACAAAAAGATAATATTACTGAAGAAGTAAAGAATGGTGTTGTTTCTATGAATTATAAAACAACAACTAATGAATTTCGTCTTGCTAATTTAACACCAATGAATAATGAATTAGGTAAAGAATTAAGAGATGAAGGAACTTATTTTGATTTTTCTGTTTCTTCTGAAATGGATTCTGATACAGAAGTTTCTTATGAGATTGCGTTGATTAAAGATGAAAATTCTACTATTCCAGATAGTGATATTATGGTTTATTTAGAAAAAGAAAGTAGTGGAAGTTATGCTAAAGTAGCGGATCCTGAACCATTTACTCCAGTTAAGAAAAAGACTAAGTTAGGTAGTCCATCAGGTTCTATGGTTTTAAAACAAGTTAGTTTATCTGATGAACGTGTTGATAATTATCGTTTAAGAATCTGGGTTAGAGAAGGTGCTACAGTAGTTGATCCTGCTGCTTCATTCCAAGTTAAAGTAAAAGTATATGGTGATGCAAAATAAGGCTATTTAGCCTTTTTATTTTGTGTTTAGTGTGGTATGATAGATATATCATAGGAGGAAGCGTTATGATACATTCTGAGTCAAGACAAATTATTTTATCAATAGTAGGAATATCTATATTGATTATTGCTTTTGTTGGAATAAGTTATGCTGCTTTTCATAGTTCTTTAGTTGGTGTCGGTTCTAATGGAATATCTACTGGCACAATTTCTGTATCTTTAAAAGATAACAGTGATACTATTTCTATTAGTAATTCTTTACCTATGACAGATAGTGAGGGTATGAAATTAGATGGTGATGGAAATGTATATTTGTTTACGGTTCAATCTAATCTTTCTCCTAATAGTACATTAAATTATGAGGTTTCATTACAAAAAGAAGAAAGTAAAAATATGTTGGATGATAATTTAGTACGTTTTTATTTAGAAAAGTATGAACATCTTATGTATAAAAGTGTATTAGAGCCTACATCTTATGTACCTTTAGAAAATGATAGCTTTTTAGGAAGTAAAAAAGGTTCTATGGTAATTTATTCTGGTACTTTAACAAATACAGGAGATTCAACAGAATTGTTGAAAGATGAGTTTAAATTACGTATGTGGGTATCTAATGATGCCGTAATAGATTCTGTAAGTAGAAATTTTGGTGTTAAACTAAATGTCGTAGCAAAAGCTATATAGAAGTGTCAATCACTTCTTTTTTTTCTTTTAATTTATGGTTTTTTTATTTTTCGCGTGGTATTATGATAATAATGATAGATAGGAGGTTTAGTATATGAAACAATATTTCGATACAAATCATGATGATGTTGTTTCTGTCAAAGAAATTGTGTTTTTCATTTTTCATTTGATTACTAAAGTTTTTCTATATGTTATCTTTTTATTGTTAGTTATCTTTTTTTTGTTATTTATCTTTTATTTTGGAGATTTATTATATAATTTGAAATCAGGAGAAGATAAGCCTCCTTTATTTGATGCTTATATCATTGTTTCTCCAAGTATGGTTCCTAATATTAATGTTCAAGATGCTATTATTATTGGTAGAGTAGATCCTAAAGATTTGAAACAAGGAGATATTATAAGTTATTTAGCAACAGATTCTTATTATAGTGGTAAAGTTATTACACATCGTATTATTGGTATAGAGGAGTCTAATAATCAATTGTTGTTCCGTACTAAGGGTGATAATAACAATGTTGCAGATGGTGTTTTAGTTAGTGAAGATAATGTTTATGGTAAAGTTTTGTTTAAAATTCCTTTTTTAGGATATGTAAGGCAGTTTTTATCTACTTATTTTGGTTGGATTTTGTGTATAGCATTACCTCTTTTATATTTAATTATGTCTGAAGTGATTCGAGTTAGAAAGATGATTGCTAATAAGAAACGTAAATTAATAGAGCCAGAAGAAGAGCTTGAAGTTATTTAATTCATTGCCTTCTTTTTTTTTATATGTTATATTTTATCTGGTGATATTTGTGGAACATTATGATGTAAAGTTTAAAAAGAAATTTGGACAAAATTTTTTAAAGAGAAAAGCTGTTGTTGAAAGAATTGCTGATTGTTGTCCATTAAGTGTGAATGATTTAGTAATTGAAGTTGGACCTGGTGGAGCTATTTTGACTCAGGAGTTGGCAAAACGAGTTGGTAAAGTTTTAGCTTATGAAATTGATGAAGACTTAAAACTTGAATTAGAAAAAAAATTAAGTGATTATTCTAATGTTACTGTTTTGTATCAGGACTTTTTAGTAAGTGATATAAAAAAAGATATTATTGAATATCATTATCAGAACTTATATTTTATTAGTAATGTTCCCTATTATATAACAACTCCTATTATGATGAAGATAATGGAAAGTGGTTTAGATTTTAAAAAAATATGTATGATGGTTCAAAAAGAGGTTGGGGATCGTTTTTCGGCGCTTCCTGGTACAAGGGATTATTCTTCTATTAGTGTTTTTTTATCTTATTTTTATGTTATAAAAAAGGAGTTTTTTGTTTCTCGAAAAGAGTTTGTTCCAGAACCTAATGTAGATAGTGTTGTTGTGTCTTTTACAAGGAGAGACAAAGTTGCTGAGTTAAAAAATAGAGAGTTATTTTTTAGATTGGTTAGAGATAGTTTTCAGTTTAAACGAAAAAATATTAGAAATAATTTAAAAAAATATAATTTAGATATTGTTTCTCAAGTGTTGGGTGATTATGGTTATGATTTAACTGTTCGTGCAGAACAGTTGTCTGTAGAAATATTTGTTGCTTTAGCAAATGCTTTAGCGTAATATTTCTTTTTTTTTGTCATAAAATTTAGGGGAGGAATGTTATGAATTTTAGGGTTGGAGATTATGTAACTAGAATATCTCATAATCATGATATTGTTTTTCAAATTGTAGAAATAGAAAAAGATGTAGCTTATTTAAAAGGTGTTGATTTACGATTATATGCAGATTGTTTTATATCTGATTTAGTAAGTTGTGAAGTACCTCATTCATCAGATAAGGAAATAGTAGAAGCTAATTTGAGATCATTAAAAATGGATCGTAGTCAATATTTTTATTTACCTGGAAAGATATTACATATAGATGGTGATAGTGGTTATTTGAAAAGATGTATGAACTTTTATCAAGAGATGAATGTTAAAGCTAATGGACTTACGATACCTGAGGTGGAAATGCCACATCGTATTTATGATTTATTAAAGGAATTTTCTCCAGATATTGTTGTAATTACAGGACATGATGCTTATTTAAAAAAATCACGTGGAGATTATCAAAATTCTATTAATTTTATTGATACAGTAAAAGAAGCTAGGAAGTTTGAAAAAAGTCAAGATAAACTAATTATTATCGCTGGAGCTTGCCAGTCTAATTATGAAGAGTTGATTAAAGCAGGGGCTAATTTTGCGTCTAGTCCGAAACGGATTAATATTCATGCATTGGATCCAGCTATTTTGGCAACTTCTTTGTCGTTGTCAGATAGAAATAAAAGCATTGATTTAATATCTATTTTAGATAAGACAAAGTATGGAAAAGATGGAATGGGAGGAATTATTACGAATGGTACTATGTATGTGGGGTATCCAAGATGATGATTGATACAATAAAAGGTGAAGTAAGACAAAATTTAGGAAAAAATTGTGTTTTTCGATTTCATGGTGGTAGAAATCAAATTGATGAGTTTGAAGGGATGATTACTCATTTATATCCGGCTGTTTTTACGATTTTAACTAAGGATGATGTTGTTAAAACTTTTAGCTATAGTGATATTTTAATTCAAAGTCTAGAAATTCTTTAGTAAAACTGGTGATATATCGTAAAAATTATTGATTTTTTCTTATAAATATTATAGAATGAACTTATAAAGTGGAATACTTTATGAGGGAGGAATATTACATGAAAATTACATCTGTAAATGTACGTAAAATCAATAAGGAAGGGTCTCGTATGAAGGGTATTGCTTCTGTTTTATTAGACGATAGTTTTGCAGTACATGACATCAGAATTATCGATGGTGACAACGGTCTATTCATAGCTATGCCTAGCCGAAAGACAGCTACTGGTGGATATCGTGATGTTGCACACCCTATTAATCCTGAAGTTAGAGCAATGTTTGAAGAAGCAATTTTAGATGCTTATGAAAAAGCTGAAGATCCAGCTGAAAGTGAAGAATAAGATGCAATCGCATCTTTTTTTTTCATATTTTTTTAATCCTTTCATATAGTTTATTAGGAGGACTATATGGATAAACAAGACACTATTAATAATTATAATCATGGTATTAGTTTACTTGAAAGAAAGAGTTTAGTAATTACAGGTGTTAAAAAAATTGAGAATTTTGATAGTAATGAATTTTTGTTGGATACTATTATGGGTTTTTTATCAATTAAAGGAGAAGGATTGGAATTAATTAAGTTGGATACTATGCAAGGTAACGTTTCTATTAAGGGGTTAATTTCTAGCATAAATTATATAGAGGATACAAAGAAAGAAAAAGATGGTGGATTATTTAATAGGTTGTTTAAATGAGTTTAAATATACAAATAATCTCTTTGGTATTTTCTTTTTTTTATGGTATTTTCTTTTCTTTTTTTGTTAATCTTAATTATTCTTTTTTAATGTTTCCTAAAAAGGTAATACGAATTACTATGATTTTATTGTTTTTTTTAAATATGGCTTTCATATATTTTGTTTGTTTACAATTAATTAATAATGGGATAATTCATCCTTATTTTTTTCTAATGATTTTTATGGGATTTATTTTTAGTTTTTCTTTTTTTAAAAAATTACGTAAATAAAAGTGTCAAATTTCTCTTTTTTTTTTGGTATTCTTGCTCTATACTTTAAAGTGTTTTATAATTTATTGTGAAAGAGTAGGTGATAACATGGCTAAGACAAAAGCAAAAACCAAACGTCGCAGAAGAATGCTCTTTTTGGGTTTATCATCTGTAATTGTCATTGTTGTTACCACGTTTACTATTGGAAAGTACTGGGTAGAAATTTATGATAAATATCAAGAAAAGAAAACTTTGGAAAAAGAACTTATATCATTAAAAAATAAAGAGAAAAAGTTAAAAGTGGATGCTAATAAATTACAAGATCCAGATTATATAGCTCGATATGCAAGAGAAAAATACTTTTATTCCAAAGATGGAGAATTTATTTTGAAAATTCCTGAGGAATAATGGAATTTTCTTTTTTTCTGATTAAGGAGGTAATAATATGATGTCTATTGAAGATTGTTTTACTTTTCATAAGAACGATATAATTGTTGTGGGATGCTCTGCAGGACCAGATTCTATGGCACTTGTTGATATGTTGTTAAAGATTAGAGAGAAATATAATTTAAGTTTGGTTGTTGCTCATGTTAATCATAATTTGAGAAAACAGAGTGCTCAGGAAGAAGAGTATTTGCGAAATTATTGTGAAAAAAATCATATTATGTTTGAAGCAATGATGATTACAGAGTATGGTGATGATAATTTTCACAATGAAGCTAGAAATATTCGTTATCATTTTTTTGAGACTGTTGTATATAAATATCAAGCACAGTATTTAATGACGGCACACCATGGTGATGATTTGATGGAAACTGTTCTAATGCGAATAACTAGAGGTTCTAATTTAAATGGATATAGTGGTTTTAAGAAAATTGTTGATATGGAAGGATATCAAATAGTTAGACCGTTACTTTCTTTTACAAAGAAAGAGTTAGAGGATTATGATAAGAAAAATCATGTCATGTATTATATAGATGATTCTAATGCTAAAGATAAATATACGAGAAATCGTTATCGTAAATATATTTTACCTTTTTTGAAAGAAGAAGATCCTAATGTTCATCTTAAATATTTAAAGTTTAGTACAGTATTACAGGAAGCTAATCAATTTATAGAGAATGAAAGAGATAAGGCAATTCGTCGTGTGATTCATAAAAATATTTTAAATTTAACATTATTTAAAGAGTTAGATAGTTTTATTCAGAAAGAAGTCTTATACTATATTTTAAATGATTATTATCAAGATGATTTAATTTTAATTAATGATAAACATATTGAACTTTTATTAAATTTAATATATAGTAATAGAGCAAATGCTTTTGTTAATTTACCTAACGAAGTTATTGCAATTAAAACTTATCAAGATTTAGAACTTAAGAAAGTAACAACTGAGATTACAACATATGAAGTTGAACTTTCTAAGTATGTAGAGTTACCTAATCATCATGTAATTGAACAAGTAGATGAATTAGAAGGAAATGGTAATGATACTTGTCGTTTACTTAGCAGTGAGATTAGTTTGCCACTTACTGTTCGAACAAGAAGACTTGGTGATCGTATGGCTGTTAAGGGAAATGGAACGAAAAAAATAAAAGATATTTTTATAGATAAGAAGGTCAAACTTAGTGAAAGAGATTTATGGCCTGTAGTAGTAGATGCTAAAGGAGTTGTTGTTTGGCTTCCAGGCTTGAAAAAATCTAAATATGATAAGAAAAAAAATGAAAAATATGATATAATATTAAAATATAGTTAAGGAGGAAATATCGTGAATAAAACAATTGATAAAAAAACAATAAAACGTGGATTATTACCTTATTTGTTTTTAGCAATTATTATGCTTGGTGTTTTATATGTTGTTAGTGTGATGAATAACGAAGTTAACGTCTTAACTTACAATGAGTTTATGAAAGAATTAAACGATGGTAAAGTTGAAGAGGTTGAAATAACAGCAAGAAGTAGTGCTTATACATATGAGGTTAGAGGTACATTAGAAGGATATAAAGAGAATGAGACATTTTATGCAAGATTACCTTTAAGTGATCAAGTAATGAAGAAGATTGTAAATGCTAGTGAAAATCATGATTTTAAAATGGTAGCTCAAGATGATCCTAGTTCTTCATCATTCTTATTTATTTTAGTTAATGTTTTACCTTTCGTATTATTAATCGGATTTGCTTTTTATTTCTTTAGTCGTCAAATGGCAGGAAATAAGAGTTCTATGGATTTTGGAAAGAGTAAAGCTAGATTAAATAGTGATTCTAATAAAGTAACATTTAAAGATGTTGCTGGATTAAAAGAAGAAAAGGAAGAAGTTAAAGAATTAATCGATTTTTTGAAAAATCCTAAGAAATTTCAAAAGTTAGGTGCAAGAATACCAAAAGGAGTTTTATTATTTGGTCCTCCAGGAACAGGTAAAACTTTACTTGCGAAAGCTGTAGCTGGTGAGGCTAATGTTCCATTTTATTTTATAAGTGGTTCTGACTTTGTTGAGTTGTTTGTTGGTGTTGGAGCTAGTCGTGTACGTGATATGTTTCAACAAGCTAAACGTAATGCTCCATGTTTAATATTTATTGATGAAATTGATGCTGTTGGTCGTCAACGTGGTACTGGTTTAGGTGGGGGTCATGATGAACGTGAACAAACTTTGAACCAATTACTTACTGAGATGGATGGATTTGGAGCAAATGAAGGAATTATTATTATAGCTGCAACTAACCGTCCTGATGTTTTGGATCCAGCATTACTTCGTCCAGGACGTTTTGATAGACAAATTACTGTTAATTTACCTGATGTTAAAGGTCGTGAAGAAATATTAGGTGTTCATGCTAAAAATAAAATTTTGGCTGAAAATGTTAAGCTTGACAATTTAGCAAAGCGTACACCAGGGTTTAGTGGTGCAGACTTAGAGAATCTATTAAATGAAGCAGCTTTACTTGCTGTTCGTCGAAACAAGAATGAAATTACAATGAGTGAAATAGATGAAGCTACAGATCGTGTTTTAATGGGACCTGCTAAAACATCACACAAATATAGTGAAAACGATCGTAAGCTTGTTGCTTATCATGAGGCAGGACATGCTGTTATTGGATTAAAGTTAGCACATGCCAATGTAGTACAAAAAGTTACTATTATACCACGTGGTTCTGCTGGTGGTTATAATATGATGGTTCCAAGTGAAGAAAAAATGTGTTCTACTAAGAATGATTTATTGGAAGAGGTTACTGGTTTATTAGGTGGACGTTCTGCTGAGGAAATAGTTTTTGGCGAAATTACTACTGGTGCTCATAACGATTTTGAAAAAGCAACTAAGATTGTTCGTTCTATGGTAACTGAATATGGTATGAGTGATTTGGGTCCATTACAATTCGAACAACAGAGTGGAAGTGTTTTCTTAGGAAGAGATTACAATAAACCACAACATTTTTCTAATGAAGTTGCGAACGAGATTGATATGGAAATGAGAAAAATTATCAATGGTTGTCATAAGAAAGCAAAAGAGATTATTAATAAAAATAGATCATTACTTGATTTGATTGCTAATACTTTATTAGAATATGAAACCTTGACAAAAGAGCAAATCGATTATTTAGTTGAAAATGGTAAAATGCCTGAAGAAAATGACGAAACTAATTATGAAAAAATGTCAGTAACTAAATTAAAAGAAATAGCTAAAGAAAAAGGTGTTAAAGGTTATTCTAAAATGACGAAAGCTGAATTACTTGCGGCGTTAGATGAAGCAAATAAATAGTTTGCTTCTTTTTTTTGGTGTGTTATAATTTTTTAGGAGGGTAGTTATGAAGAAGGTAAAGATTGATGAGGTTAAAGAATTAAATAATATTAAAAATGAGGCTCATGAATTTAAGAAATTTATTTCGCGTGGTAATGTTGTGGATATGGCTGTAGGTGTTATTGTTGGAGGCGCCTTTGGTAAGATTGTTACTAGTTTAGTTCAAGATATTATCATGCCTTTGATAGGAGTACTTTTAGGAGGGTTGGATTTTTCTGCTTTATCTATTAAAGTTGGAAGTGCAACAGTTGCTTACGGAACATTTCTGCAGACGATTGTTGATTTTTTGATTATTTCATTTTCTATATTTTTTGTTATTAAACTTTTTGGAAAGTTTAAAAGAAAAGAAGAAGAAAAAGCAAAACCAAAGTCTGATGAGGTTTTACTACTAGAAGAAATTAGAGATTTATTGAAAAAACAAAATTGAATTGCTGGAGGTAGCTATGAAGAATAAACAAGGGTTTACTTTAATTGAAGTGATTGTTACTCTTGCAATTATTGGTGTGATACTAATAATTGCTTTGCCACGGATTGGTGATTTAAGAGATTCTAATAAAGATAAAAAATATGAAGCTTATAAAGATTCCTTTTTGGCTTCTTCAAAGTTATATGTAGATAGTGAAGCTAAAGATATGTTTGGTGAATATAATTCGGGGTGTGCTATTATTAAATATAATGAGTTGAAGGAAAAGAATTTAGTAAAAGATTTTGGGGATTGGAATGTAAAAGTTGATGAAGAAAATACTTTTGTAGAGGTGCGAAAGGCAAATGATTTTTATCATTATTCATTATCCTTGGTTTTAATTGATCGTAATAATGATATTATATATGAATATTATGATGATTTAGAAGGCTCTGGTTGTACGATGGAAGAGGATGTTACAGCACCAGAAATTACTGTTAATCCAAATAATTCTAAGTGGGTAAATAAAAAGAATTTAGCTGTAAAAATTAAGATTCATGATAAAAGTGGTTTGAATAAAAATATTCAAATACGTTATTATTGGATAAACGCTAATACTGGTGTACGTGTAGGTGATATTTATAGTTATAATTATCATAATAAAGCTGGAAAAACTAGTGTTGTTTATACAATACCTGTAAAGCATAATCCTGATGATTCTGGTCAATATAAATTAGTAGTTGAACCTAATAATGATACTGATTCTAGTGGTGTTATGGATGTTTTGGGAAATAGATTATATATCGCTTTTCAATCTAGTGGTATTTATAAAATAGATAATACCCCACCAAGTTGTGGTGCTGCAGATGGTAGTAAAACAACATGGACAAATAGTAATTTTAAAATTATACAACATTGTAGTGATGCACATAGTCAATGTGAGCGAGAAAGCTATTCTAATTTGTTTTCAACGACAACAAAAACTTCTACTATTACAATAAAAGATAATGCTGGTAATAAAACTAATTGTCCAGTTAATGTTTATTTAGATAAGGATAAACCTACTTGTGGAAGTAATAATGGTACTAATAAATGGACAGGTAATAATAGAACAGTAAGTGTTAATTGTAATGATAAAAGTAATGGAAGTGGATGTAGTAAAGCGTCTTTCTCCAAAACATTTTCAACGACAACGAAGACTTCTACTATTACAATAAAAGATGTGGCTGGAAATACTAATTCTTGTCCAGTTAATGTATATGTAGATAAAACAAAACCTTCTTGCGGAGGTATAACTGGGGCTAATACTTCGTGGACGAAAAGTAATCGAAAAGTGACGGTTGGATGTAATGATAGCAATAGTGGATGCAGTAATCCAACGTTCTCAAAAACTTTTAATTCTACTACTAAGATTGGTTATATTACGATTAAAGATAAAGTTGGAAATACTAATTCTTGTGCGGTAAATGCTTATGTAGATAAAACAGCACCTACTTGTGGAAGTGTTAGTGGAGCAAGTACATCATGGACAAATAGAAATAGAACAATAACTGTTGGATGTAACGATAGTAATAGTGGATGTGGTAGTAGTTTCTCTAAGACGTTTAGTTCTACTGCTAAAACTGGTACAATAACAATTAAAGATAAGGTTGGAAATACTAAAAATTGCTCAGTAAATGTCTATATTGATAAAACAGCACCTACTTGTGGAAGTGTTAGCGGAGCAAGTACATCATGGACCAATGGTAATAGAACAATAACAGTAGGATGTAATGATAGTAATAGTGGCTGCAGTGGTAGTTTTTCTAAAACATTTACTACTTCTGGTAAAACTGACAATATAACAATATCTGATAGAGCTGGTAATTCAAAGAACTGCTCCGTAAATAAATATATCGATAAAGACCCTCCTGAAATTACATACAGTTATCATGCTGGATGGTGGTCTCAATCAATTCCTTATGGTTATGGAAATAATTTTACTTTTTATTGTAGTGATGCATTGTCTGGTATTAGTTCTACTTGGTATGCTTATACAATTACTTCATCTTGTAATTCCGGTTGGAAAGATGCAGGTGGATCTTTATGTCCTCCTGGTGGAAGTCCTTATTATAGGGCATATAGAGTACGTGATAACGCTGGTAATTATTCAAATATAGTTTGTTCTTATACAAGCGGTTCTACTGTTTATAGATATGGTCCAGGCGGAACTTGTAATGCTAATGGTAGAGTATTTCAATAAAGGAGTGAAGTATTGTGAAAATTTTTTCTTGGTTATTAATTTTTGCTGGTTTAGTTGCTTTAGGCATTGGTGTTTATTTTATGTTTTTTAGTTCAAACGAAGTCGTAACTGTAGAACCTAAATATAAAAAGATTTCTGGTACTGATATTTGCTATAACGAAAATTGTTTGGTAAAACAAAAAAATTATTATCGTCTAGTTTATCATACTAATATTGAAGAAATTGATAAAGTTGTTAATATGATAAACAGGCAAACTTTAAATTATTTTCATAAATATGAAAACTCTACTTCTTGTGATGAAATGAATAGTATTTATCGTTATCAATATATGATGGCGACTGATTATTATGTTTTCAGTAATAATAGGTTTGTGAGTATTGCTATTCAAAGGTCAAAAGTTAATTTATGCAACCAAAAAGAAAAAGTTAAACCTATGAAAGTTTGGATTTATGATTTGGTGAAGAAAAAGTTTATTACTAATTCTGAGTTTAGGGAAACATTAAATATTTCTTCTAAAAAAATAGAAAAAGGTGTTATTAAGAATATGAAAATGCAACATGAATTGTCATTACTTTATGATGGCGATGTTGATTATCAATTTAATAATGATGATAGGTTATATTATGACTTTGATGGTAATTTATATTTATCTTATTATGGTAATTATATTGATTCTTATGGAAGAGCATTAATATTAGAAAGTTAATAATTTTAGTAGGCTTATAAGTCTACTTTT
>CALVSC010000011.1 GCA_944358855.1 uncultured Bacilli bacterium
ATTTGTTTTATATAGTGTTTTATTTGTATTTAAGAAAAAGAAAAACTTCTTATACTATGGTATCCTACTTTTTTATGCCATTTTTTATGTAGTAGGAATTATATTCTATAAAGATGGAATAGGGTTGTTTGAAGAAATACAAGGATTATGTCGAGTATTTTATTTTCCAGTATTATTAATTTCACTATATAGTATAAAAGAAGAAATAACGATAAGTAAAATGACATTAATGGTGGTATTGTTAACATATTTAGTATGTATACTAGTACCAAATTGTCTAAATATAGGGTTTGAAACATATGAAATAACAAAAGCAGGAACTTTAGGATTCTTTAATTCAGCAAATGAAATAAGTGGAATTATCTCCTTACTTACACCAATTATGGTATTAATATTAATTAAAATAAAAAAAGTAGTACCAATTATTATTATTTCATTATTATATTTATATATCATTTTAACAATAGGTACTAAAACACCACTATTATCATTAATAATTACTATTTTCTTTACCTATATTTGGTTTATTATAAAAGCAGTAAAAGTAAAAAAATATAAAAGAATAGGAATCAGTATAATAGCTTTATTTATATTTTCAACAGCACTACTATTAATACTTCCTAAAACAACATTTTATAAAAACATTGAAACACATTTAAATTATTTAAAACTAGATAATGTAACAGAAGTATTTGAAGATGAAAAATTAGTAGATCACTTTATATTTAGTTCTAGATTAAAATTTATGGAAAATAGAAAAACTACCTATCAAGATAGTTCACTATATCAAAAATTATTTGGTATAGGATATTTAAATAATAAAAAAGAAGCAAAAGCAGTAGAAATGGATTATTTTGATATTTATTATAATCATGGTCTAATAGGATTTATAATATATTTTGGAATATATGGTTATTTCTTTTATTTAATAATGAAAGAAAGAAAACAAATGAATTTTGAACAATACATGCTATATATAAGTGTATTACTAAGTATTATATTATCATTCTTTACAGGACATATAATTACAGCACCAGCAGTTAGCTTATTAGTGGTAATACTTTTACTAATGTTAGTAAAAAAGAAAAGGAAAAAATTATTATTTACTGCGTATAGTTTAAATGTTGGTGGAATAGAAACAGCCTTAATAAACTTAGTTAATAGAATAAACTTAGATAAATATGAAATAGATATTTTATTAGAGAAAAAAGAAGGTATATTTTTAGATAAAGTAAAAAAAGATATAAAGATAAATGAATTTAAAGTATATGATAATAAAAATATTATTTTACGAAAAATATTAAACCTATCTAAAAGATGTATCTATAACATTACAAGTTATAAGACATATGATTTTAGTTGTTGTTACGCTACATACAGTTTAAGTGGAAGTAAACTATCTAAAATAGCAAGTGATAATACAGCTTTTTATGTTCACAATAACTACAAAGATTTATATAAAGATGCTAAAAAAGAAAAAGAGTTTTTTGATAATAGGGGAATAGAAAAATATAATCATATTATTTTTGTTTCTAATGAATACAAAAAAGAATTTTTAAGACTTTATCCAAATTTAAAAGATAAAGTGTTAGTATTAAATAATTTTATTAATACAGAAGAAATAAAAGAGAAAAGTAAAATGGTCATAAAAGAAACAAAGCCTAAAAATAAAAAACTATTTGTTTTTGTAGGAAGATTAGATGATGATGCGAAAAAAGTAGGAAAAGCAATACGATTAATGAAAGAATTAAAAGACTGTGTTTTATGGTTAGTAGGAGATGGACCAGCAAAAGAACAATATGAAAAATTAGTAAAAGAAGAAAAACTAACAACAAGAGTAAAATTTTTAGGAAGGCAAAAAAATCCATATCCATACATGAAAAAAGCAGATTATATTATAATGACTTCAGATTATGAAGGATTTCCAGTTACTTATCTAGAAGCAATTACATTAGAAGTTCCAATTATAACAACAATAGATGTGAGTGATGATAAATTAAATATAGGAAAAGATTATGCATCTATTATTTCGAAAGATGAAAAGACAATGTTAAAGCAAGTAAAAGAAATTATAAAAGAAGATAAAAAAGTAAATAAAATTGATATTGAAAAACTACAGGCAACAAGAATGAAAGATTTTGAAGAACTATTTGATGGGGTGATATAATGCCAAAATTCAGTATTGTTATACCAGTTTATAATGTTGAAAAATATATAAAAAGAACGTTAGATAGTGTATTTAATCAAACATATAAAGATTTTGAAGTAATAGTTGTAAATGATGGATGTACGGATAAAAGTATAGAATATGCAAAAGAATATAATGTAAAAATAATAGGAGAAAAACATATAGGAGTAAGTGAAGCAAGAAATATTGGAGAAAAAGAAGCAAAAGGAGAATACTTACTATTCCTTGATAGTGATGACTATTGGGATAAAGAATTATTAGAAAAAATAAATGAAAGTTTAATAAATAAACCAGATTTAGTAAGATTTCAAGTAAGAACTGTAACTGATAAGGATGAAATAGTAGAATATAAAGAAGAAACTTTTACTGGATTAAATGGTATAGAAGCATTTAATAAAATAGTTAATTTTCATTTTATAGAAAGTATATGGTGTTACGCTATAAAAAGAAGTTATTATGAACACGAAAAATTTAGATTTAAAAAAAATATGATACACGAAGATTTTGGATTAACACCACTAATTGTAATAAAAGCAAAAAAAATAAACTCAATCTCTTATATAGGATATAACTATTATAGAAGAACAGGTAGTATAATGAATAATCCAGATTATGATTGGACTAAAAGAAAAGTACATGATTTTTATGAACATTATAAATATCTAAAAAAAGAAATAGAACAAGTAAAAGGTAATACAAAAGTGTTTAAAAGTTATATAGCAAACAGTATGTTGAAAAAGATTTGCGAATTAAATAAAAAAGATTATAATGAATATAGAAAAAGATTAAAAAAGGATTATGTAGATAAAGACTTATTGACAGATACAATTCCAAGAAAGATAAAGAAAATAGTGGTAAAAATAAGTCCAAGATTATATTACAGATAGGAGTAAAATTATATGAAAAAAGAAACTAAAAAGAAAGATAAAATATCACTTGTAGTACCTTGTTATAATGAACAAGAATCATTACCAATCTTTTATGAAGAAGTTACAAAGATTGCAAAAGAAATGAAAGATCAAGACTTTGAATTTTTGTTTATTAATGATGGAAGTAAAGACGATACATTAAAGATATTAAAAGACTTAGCTAAGAAAGATGAAAGAGTTAGATTTATATCTTTTTCAAGAAACTTTGGAAAAGAAGGAGGAATGTATGCAGGTCTTGAAAATGCAACAGGGGATTATGTTGCTATTATGGATGCTGATATGCAAGATCCACCATCTATGGTAAAAACAATGTATCATGATATACAAGAAGAAGGATATGACTGTGTTGCTTTATATAGTCCAAGTCACAAAGGGTATGGACTAGTTAGAAAGTTTTTTACAAATTGTTGGTATAAACTAATTGGAGCAATTTCATCTACTCCACAAGTACCAGGTGCAAGAGATTTTAGATTAATGAAAAGAAAAATGGTAGATGCCATTGTAAATATGAAAGAATATAATAGATATTCAAAAGGAATCTTTAGTTTTGTAGGATTTAATACAAAATGGATTGAATATGAAGCACCAGATAGAGCTGCAGGAACTTCTAAATTTAATTTTTGGAAACTATTTAAATATGCTCTAGAAGGAATTCTTGCATTCTCAACAACACCATTAGTAATATCAGCAATTATAGGATTAATATTCTGCTTGATTGCCTTTATTGCGATTATTGTTATTATTATAAAAACACTAGCATTTGGAGACCCTGTAGGAGGATGGCCATCTCTAGCATGTATGATAATGTTTGTAAGTGGAGTACAACTATTCTTCTTAGGAGTAATTGGAATGTATATGTCTAAACTATACCTAGAAGTAAAGAAAAGACCAATCTATATTTCATCTGAAACAGAAAAAGATGAAAAGAAAGAAGAAAAATAAAAAGGAGTCATTATTATGCAACAATGTAAAAAAGTTATAACAACATTGATTAAAATAATAGGATTTATTGTATTAGCATTATTACTAATTATAAATATATTACAAATTTCGCAAGTTATAAATTTAGCGGAAAATGTAAAAATATCATTTGTGTCTTTAAAATATCATATTGCCACAATAATAACGATTTTATTGATTCTGTTATTTGTATTCTTAAATACAAAATATAAAATAATAAACTTAAAGAATAAAAAATGGATTATTATTTCCTTAATTATATATGCCATTGTTTGCTATAAATGGATAAATTATTCTGGAGCAACCCCAATAGATGATTCTTTATCCGTATACGAAACGGCTAAAAGCATAATACTAGAAGGAATAGATTCTTTAAAAAACAATAGTTATCTTGAAAAGTGTCCTCAACAGATTTCAATGACATTTTTCTTTGCTTTGATTTTCCAAGTGTTTTCAACTACAGATTTTTTAGTTATTCAATTGTTAAATATAATAGCTAACATTTTCATTATATTGGGAATCTATAATTTAACAAAATTAATAATCAAGAAAGATGGTCAAGAATGTATTACAAGTTATTTTATTACTTTAACATTTTTTCCATTAATTATTTTAAGTAATTTTGTATATGGAGATTATATTGGCTTAGCATTTGTAATATGGTCAATTATATACTTATTCCAATATAATAATACAAAGAAAATATCCCATCTTATATTATCAAGTGTTTTATTATTATTAGCACTAATGATAAAAATGAATTATTTAATTGTATTAATAGCATATGGAATATATTTTGTAATTAAATTATTAAAATGTGTAGAAAATAGAAAAAAATATTTAATAAGTATAGGGCTAATAATATTATTTTTATGTATCAATATAATCCCATATTTTACAATAAAGCAATGTGCAATGAATAAATTCAATTTAGATTCAAAACAATCACTACCAACAACAGGATATTTATATATGGGAATGTCAGAAAGTTATCGTGAAGCAGGATGGTATGGAGAAGTTATTGTACCTGCTTGGAAAAACACAGAAAAATCCAGAAAAGAATATCCAAGATTAATTGAAAAAAGAATTAACAAGTTTATGGATAATCCATTATATTTTTTGGATTTCTATAGAAGAAAAATAACTTCTGGTTGGGCTGATCCTACTTTTCAGAGTGTTTGGTATGGTATAAAATATGAAGATAAAGATATTAATTTACAAAAAATATATAATTCTTCTCAGTACAAGATAATGATTATTTATTTAAGGTCTATATCAATTATTATCTTTGGCTTTGCATTATATACATTGTGGAATAATAGAAAAAAAATATCAGATGAAAGTCTATTACTAATAGTTATTTTCTTAGGAGGATTTTTCTTTCATATATTATGGGAAATGAAATCAAGGTATACCTTGCCATATCTAATTTTCCTAATACCATTAGCATCAGTAGGAATATCTGCTTTCCTTACTATGATCAAATCGAAATGGGGTAAAGAAAAGAAAAAAAGAGAATTAGAAGTAAAAGAGGGATAAGTTTATGAAAAACGATATTAGTATCATTGTTCCAATATACAATGCAGAAAAATATTTAAATAAATGTATTGATTCATTAATAGATCAAACAAAAAAAGAACTAGAATTTATTCTAGTAAATGATGGTTCAACAGACACCTCTGAAGAAATTATAAAAACATATAAAGATAAAAGAATAAAGTATTTTAAAAATAAAAATCAAGGGATTGGAAAAACAAGAAACTTTGGAATAGAAAAAGCAACAGGAAAATATATAATGTTTTTAGATAGTGATGATTATTTAGATAATCATGCTTGTGAAGAATTATTCAATAAAGCAGAAAAAGAAAAGTTGGACTTAGTTATTAATAATTTTTATAGAGTAGAGGAAGATACAGAAAAAGTAGAAGAAATAAAAATACCAGAATTTGAAAATACTACTTTAAAAGAAAATAAGAACTTATTATTAGATATAAATCTAGCCCCATGGAACAAATTATATAAAACTAGTCTTCTAAAGAAAAATAAAATTAAATTTGTAGAAGATTTAAAATATGAAGATGCTCCATTTGTAATAGAAGCAATGGATAAAGCCAAAAAGATAGGGTGCATAAGTAAACCATTAAATTATTATGTTATTCATAAAAATAGTGAAACAACAGTAAGAGATAAAAAAATTTTTGATATTATAAAAATTGTGGATAAAATAAGAAAATATTTTTCAAAAAGAAAAGAATACACAGAAACTGTGGATAAACTTTCTGTAAGAATATTAACAAATTATACTATTCAACAAAGAGTACAAGAAGATAAAGAAGTAGGAATGAAGTTTATTGAACAAGCATTCCAATATATGAAAAAAAATATCCCAGATTATAAAAACAATAAATATTATAAAAACAGAGGATTCTTACGAAGAACAATAGAAAAAAATAAATTTTTGACAAAAGTATATTGTAATTATTATAGAAAGAAAAATAAGATTGGAGACTGAATGATATGATAGAGAAAATAAAAAACATAAAACTATCTAAAAAACAACAAACAATCATTATTCTAGCCAGTATCTTTATTATGATGCTAGTATTGAATTTATTAACACCTTTAATAGCTGATGATTATTCTTATTCATTAGGCATGGATGATACAAGGATAAATAGCATAATGGATATTTTAAACTATCAATGGTGGCACTATTTTAACTGGGGTGGTAGAACAATTGCTCACACCATAGCTCAGTTATTCTTACTATTTCCAAAATATATATTTAGTATTATAAATCCAGTGATATATATTGCTCTAATATACTTAATATATCTACACATAAGAGGAAATAGGGAAGATAAACCTCTATATTTACTAATTATTCATTTAGCTTTATGGTTTTTCTTGCCAGTATTTGGGCAAACTTGTTTATGGTTAATTGGATCATGCAACTATCTATGGACTACTGTATTAATATTATGGTTTTTATGGATTTTCAGAAAAAATAGTAAAGATATTTCAATACAAAAACTAATAGGAGTATTCATTTTAGGTATCATAGCTGGTTGGACTAATGAAAATACATCTGCCGGATTAATTGTTATTTTAATGGGATATATAATTGTTCAAAAAATAGAAAGTAAAAACAATAAAATTTCCAAATTGCAAATCATAGGTTTACTAGGTGCTTTATTAGGATTTATTTTGATGATTTTAGCTCCAGGTAATTATGTTAGAAATGCAGAATTTCAGGATAATACATTTATAATAATAAAAATGATTAAAAGAGCTATAGAAATAACTCTTTCCATAGAAAACTATCTTCTTCCTCTTATAATAGGAATTATAATATTAATTTCAATTAAGTTTTATTATAAAAAGAAAGTGGGAAAAGATTCATGGATATTTATAACAGGTGGAGTTGCAACAGTCTATTCAATGATTTTATCTCCTACTTTTCCTGAACGAGCATGGACAGGAGTGATTGTTTTTCTCATAATAGCAACATTATTACTTTTATATGACTTAAGCAAAATAAACAAAGTATACAAATTTATTGTTGTAGATTTATGTATTGTTTTTTCAATTGTATATATAGGGCAATATATGGCTGCTGCAGTTGATATAAATCATTTAAGAGGGACATGGAATGATAGAATAGAAAAGATTTCTATAGAAAAAAAGCAAGGAAATAAAAACATAATTTTGGAGCAATATAATAGTTCAAATACAAAGAATCCAAATTATGGGTTGAGTGATATTGGAGCTGATCCAGAAATATGGCCTAATACTTCAATTGCTGATTATTATGAATTAAAAAGTATAAAATCAAAAAATAATTAGTAATAATATTATTTTTTGATAAATATATTTTGAAGTAAAAAAATATTTTCTATATATGAAGAAAATTATATCTAAATGATTTAATTTATAAATTCATTAGTTTGTAAGAAAAAGAAAAATATGATACAATTAAGTGGCAATTTGATATGAAAAAAGAAATGAGGAATGAATGTGGAAAAGGATACTGCAATTAAGGTAACGCACGTTTCTAAAACATTTAAGCTTTATTATGACAAAGCTAATACTTTAAAAGAAAAACTATTATTCTTTTCAAAGAAAAATAAAAGTAAAGATTCAATTTTACATGTATTAAATGATATTAATTTAACAATAAAAAAGGGTGAAAGTGTAGCTTTAATTGGTACAAATGGTAGTGGTAAGTCAACATTATTAAAATTGATGACAAAAATTATATATCCTAATAAAGGAAGAATAACTACAAATGGTAAATTAACTTCTTTATTGGAATTGGGAGCTGGGTTCCATGAAGATTTTACTGGAAGAGAAAATATTTATTTTAATGCATCTATTTTCGGTTTAACAAGAAAACAAATAGACGAGAAAATAGATGAAATTATTGAGTTTTCTGAGTTGCATGATTTTATTGACAATCCAGTAAGAACTTATTCATCAGGAATGTATATGAGACTTGCGTTTTCAGTAGCCATAAATGTTCAAGCAGATATTTTATTAATTGATGAAATTTTAGCTGTTGGGGATCAACATTTCCAAGAAAAATGCTTTAATAAATTAAAAGAATTAAAAAAAGAAGGAAAAACAATAGTAATTGTTACTCACAGTATGAATCAAGTAAAGCAATTTTGTGATAGAGCTGTTTGGTTATATAAAGGTGAAATCAGAATGGATGGAAAAGTAGATGATGTATTAGAAGAATACTTGAAGGTGTGTGGATAAAATGAAGGTATTTAAAGAATTATATCGATATAGAGAATTATTAAAAACAAATATAAAAAAAGAAATAAGAGGAAAATATAAAGGATCTTGGTTAGGCGTATTATGGACATTTCTAAATCCATTATTAATGTTAGCTGTATATTCATTTGTATTTCCATATATCTTAAGGGTTAACGTAGAAAATTACACAATATTTATGATTGTAGCATTAATTCCTTGGAACTTTTTTACAGCAGCTATTCAAATGGGAACAGGTAGTGTAGTTGCTAATGGTGCAATCTTAAAGAAAGTATACTTTCCAAGAGAAATTATTCCAATTTCAGTAACAACAAGTCAATTAGTAAACTTTTTAATTACATGTATTATCATGTTTGCATTTATAATATTTAGTGGAGTAGGTTTTTCGATTCACTTACTATTATTTCCAGTATTAGTAATAATTCAATACTTAATTACATTAGCATTGACATTTATATTATCAGCTATTACAGTTTTTGTAAGAGATGTAGATCATTTTGTTAGTGTTATCCTAATGTTAGGATTTTATGGAACACCAATTGTTTATCAAGCTAATATGTTACCAGAAAAGTTTCAATGGGTGTTAAGCTTAAATCCAATGGCACAGCTAGTAGAAGCATATAGATCTATTCTTTATTATCATCAAATGCCACATTGGTCAATATTAGGTATTTGGGGAATAGGAAGTATTTTCTTAGTTATCATTGGATACTTAATTTTCAAAAAATTAGAAAAACGTTTTGTTGAAGAACTATAAACAACCATTAGGTTGTTTTTTCTATATTTGTAGAACATAGAAATATTTGTTATAATAAAACTATAGAAAATTAGAAAAGGTTGAGTTAAATGAAAAAAAATATTTTATTATATGGTGTAGGAACATTTAAAAATAGAGGGGTAGAAGCGATAATTAATTCTACTTTAAAAGAAATTGATTTCAAAAAGTATAATGTGGCAATAGCAAGTCATGACTATGAATACAATAAAAATCTATATACAAATGTTAAACATATAAAACATTATTATAAAAGTCAAGAATTAACTACTGAAGAAAAAGAAGAAGAAGAAAAATATAAACAAATAAAATTTGATTATCATAATTTTGAAAAACTATATCAAAAGGACGTAATAAAAGAAGTAGAAAATGCAGATATATGTATTTCTGTAGGGGGAGATAATTACTGCTACCCACACTGTACATGGTTATATACAATAGATGAATATGCTCATAAATTAGGAAAAAAAACTGTACTATGGGGGGCATCTTTATTTGAAGAAATAAATGATGATGAATTATTAAATGATTTAGATAATTTTGATGTTTTGGTAATAAGAGAAAGTCTTAGCTATAATGCAATAAGAAAAGCTGTATCAGAAGATAGAATCATATATGCACCAGATCCAGCATTTTCTTTAGAAATAAAAGAGGTTAAATTAAATAAATGGTACAAAGGAAGAAAAATTGTAGCAATTAATCTTAGTCCCTTAACTATTCAAAATGAAGAACAAGAAAAAGCAGTATATAGTCTAATTGAATACTTATTAAAAGAAACTAAATATTCTATTTTATTATTACCCCATGTAACAACAGAAGATTGTAATGATTTAGATATCTTGAAAAAAATAAAAGAAAGATATCAGACAGAAGAAAGAATTTATTTAGAAGAAGAAAATTATAATTGTAATGAACTAAAATACATTATATCAAAATGTAATCTTTTGGTAGCAGCAAGAACACATGCTTCTATTGCAGCATATTCAACTGCAATTCCTACACTTGTAATTGGTTATAGTGTAAAATCTCGGGGTATAGCTAAAGATTTATTTGGAGATTATAAAAATTATGTAATTTCTAAAGATGATCTAACACCAGAAAATTTAAAAAGTAAATTTTTATACATAGAAAAAAATCAAGAGAAAATAAAAAAACAATTAGGAAAAATAATGCCAGATATAAAAGAAAAATCAGCAAACTTATTTAACTTATTGATAGAAAAGTTAGAAAAACAAGATGAGCTAAAAATATGTACAAAAGATAAATGTTTAGGTTGTGGCATTTGTATGATAAAATGTCCAAAGAATGCTATTACAATGCAAGAAAATGAAGATGGATTTATATATCCTAATATAGATCTAAAAAAATGTATTCATTGTGATATATGCAGAGAAAATTGCCCAATTAATAGTAAAAAGAGAAAAGAAAATAAATTTAATCAAAAATGTTATGCGGCAATAAATTTAAATAGGGAAGAACAAGAACAAAGCACTTCTGGTGGAATTTTTTCTATCTTAGCTAAAGCAATTTTAGACAGAAAAGGAATAGTATATGGCGCTTATATGAAAGACTTTAAAGTAAATCATATAAAGATTGAGTCAGCAAAAGATTTATACAAAATTAGAGGATCTAAATATGTTCAAAGTAATATAAGTAATATATTAAACAGTGTAAAAGAAGATTTGGAAAAGAAAAAAGATGTTTTGTTCTGTGGTACACCATGTCAAATTGGAGCACTAAAAGTATTTTTAGGAAAAGAATACAGCAATCTACTTCTAGTATCTGTTGTTTGTCACGGAGTAATGAATAATAAATTATTCCTAGATTATATCAAAGAATTAGAAAATGATAATAATTTACCAATTACAGAATTTAAATTTAGAACAAAAGATAATATATGGACACAATCAAGTATTAAATATACAGTTAATGATAAACCAATAGTTAAACCATTTATAGAGGACCCATTAATGACATTATATTTAAAGAATTATGTACTAAGAGATTCATGTTATGATTGTCAATATAAAGGATCATACAATATTGCCGATATTATTTTAGGAGATTTCTGGGGAATAGAAGTAACTAACCCAGACATGTTGGATCAGAAAGGTGTATCAGCATTGATAATTAATTCTGTAAAAGGTGAAGAATTCATTAAGAAAAATAATATTTTAGCCCAAACACAATATGCAGAGATGCCAATGTCAGATTTATTAAAATATAACCCAGCAATTAATGAATCTGTAGAAAAGCCAATAGTTAGAAAAAAAGTATTATGCGATTTAAAATATAGCATAAGACTAACATCAAATTATTATAATGCTATGAAAGAAAACGAAAAATTAATATCAGAAAACAAAAATTTATTGGTGGAGAATACTTCTCTAGCAACACAGTTGAATTCTATTATAAATAGTAAACGATGGAAATTAATGGATAAAGGAATTAATAGAATAAATAAATTATTAAGAAGAAAATAGAGGTGTAGTAGATGGAATTTAATTATGAGAAAAAGCCAGGGAAAAGAATTGAACTAATAGGAGAAATAAAAAATCAAGAAAAACCAACAATTAGTATTGTTACACCATTTTATAATGGTGGTAAAACTCTGCAAGAGACTGCCAATACTGTTTTTAGTCAAACATACCCATATTTTGAATGGATTATAGTTGATGATGGTTCAAAAGATGAAGAATCATTAAAAGAGTTAGATAGGGTAGCAAAACAGGATAAAAGAATAAAAGTATTCCATAAAGAAAATGGTGGACCATCAATTGCTAGAGATTATGGAGTTGCTAAAACCAGTGAAGAAACAAAATATATTTTCTTCTTAGATTGCGATGATCTTTTAGATAAGACAATGTTGGAAGTCCTATATTGGACATTAGAAACTCATCCAGAAGGTTCATTTGCTTATACTACCATGGTAAATTTTGGTGATAGGGAGTTTTTATGGGAAAAATATCTAACAGTTGACGATGAAAAAGAAGAAAATCTAATTTGCATCAGTAGTTTAGTTAGAAAAGATGACTTCAATGAAGTTGGTGGCTTCGGAATTAAAGAAAAAGCAATGTATGAAGATTGGAATCTTTGGTTAAAATTAATTGAAAAAGGAAAAATTCCAGTTAGAGTAAATGCGCCTCTATTTTGGTATAGAACAAGTAATTCTGGGGAATTATCTAGAGCAAGAACAAATCATGAAAATGCAATGAAATATGTAAACGAAACAGCTAGTAAGATTACAAAAGATGTAGACATAATTCAATTTCCTAGAGAAGGAAAAAGATTTGATGTCGTAAAAGAGCACCCTGGTATGGTCCTACCAAATTACAAAAAAGATAAGAAAATTAATATATTATTTATAGTACCTTGGGCAGTAACAGGTGGAGCTGACTTCTTTAATATAGATTTAATTAAACGATTAGATAAAGATAAATATGATGTAACACTATTAATGACTACTCCAAATGAAAATCCTATTAGACAACAATATGAAGAAATTTGTTCTGCAGTATATGACATGTCAACTTTCTTAGAAAGAAGTGATTATATTACATTTGCAGAATATATCATGGAATCAAGAAATATAGATTTAGTATTTGTGACTAATACTCCATATGGATATTATATGGTTCCATATTTAAAACGAAAATATCCACAAGTTCCATTTATTGATTACATTCATTCAGTAGATTTAAGAGATCCACGAGAAAGCTTTGGAAGATGTACAATGGATGTAAATGAGTATTTAACACACACATATTGTTGTAATAACTTTACAAAAAAACAACTTATGGAAAGATATCATAAAGAAAAAATTGATACAATCTATATTGGAACGGATTCTAATAAATTCAATCCAGAAAAATATGATAAAAAAGAAATGCGTGAAAAATATCATATTCCTCAAGATAAAACAGTAATTTCTTTTATTGCAAGATTATCAGATGAAAAGCGCCCTGAAATGTTTGTCGAAATAGGAAAGAGATTAGTTGCTAATAATCCAAATTTATTCTTTGTAATAGCAGGAGATGGATTCTTAGCTAATCCAGTAAGTAGTATAATTGATGATAATTTTATTATGCTTGGAATGATAAAGAATACAGAGGAAATTTATGCCTTAAGTGACATGACATTAAATTGTTCATCACTAGAAGGACTAGCATTAACATCTTATGAATCATTGTCAATGGGAGTTCCTGTAGTATCAACAGATGTTGGAGGACAAACAGAATTAATAGATGAAAAAGTGGGAGGAATTGTTCATTATAATAAAGATGCAACTCCAGAGCAATATGAAGAAGAAATTAATAATTATGTAAAAGAAACAGAAAGAGTAATTAAAAATTTAGATAAAATAAAGAAAAACTGTCGTCAAAGAATACTTGACGGATTTACACTGGATTTAATGGCTAAAAAGTTTGATAAAATATTTACAGAAGTTATTCAAGAAGAAAAGAAAAATAAGATGACATTCCCAATTAATGATTATATGGAATATAATCTTTTAATTGAAAGTATTTATATTGATTATTTCTTTACTGTAAAAAATTATTTGGAGGCAAAGTTTGATCTTTATTATGATCCAGACAGACCACCAAGAAAGAAAGGAAAAATATATTATTTAAAGCGTAGATTCTCAAAAGTTTTGATTAGAGCACATGCAAAACAAGAAGCATTAAAAATTTTAAATGCTTTGCGATTCTTATATAAAGTATTCTATAATTTTGCTTACTTTATTAAATATTTAATTCTCTCAATACCAGCTTTCTTCATATTATGCTATAAATTATTAATGAGAAATAGAAATAAAGGCTGATTTATTCTGTGAATCAACCTTTATGTTATACTCAAAAAGTAGGAGGTTAATAATGAAAAAGAAAATAATATTTCTAGTATTTTTAATGGTACTTTTTTGTACACCACTATTAGTAACAAATGCGGAAACTAAAAATGGATGGGTAAAAGAGAATGGAGAAACTTATTATTATATTAATGGAACAAAAGTAGAAGGATGGCAGACTATAGATGGAAAAACATATTTCTTTGGAATCGGTTCTAAAAGAATGTTGACGGGTTGGCAATCATTAGGAGATAATAAATTCTACTTATATGAAGATGGAACTGTAAAGCAAGGGTGGCAAACCATAAAAAGTGAAAAATACTATGTAAAAGATAATTACATGGTAGAAGGATGGCAGACTATAGACGGAGAAACATATTTCTTTGGTATTGGTTCTAAAAGAATGTTGACGGGCTGGCAATCATTAGGAGATAATAAATTCTACTTATATGAAGATGGAACTGTAAAGCAAGGGTGGCAAACCATAAAAAGTGAAAAATACTATGTAAAAGATAATTACATGGTAGAAGGATGGCAGACTATAGACGGAGAAACATATTTCTTTGGTATTGGCTCTGCAAGAATGTTAAAAGGCTGGCAAAGTTTAGGTGATAATAGTTTCTATTTATATGAAGATGGAACTGTAAAGCAAGGGTGGCAAACCATAGGAAATGAAAGATATTATGTAAAAGATAATTATATATTAAAAGGTGAACAAGTCATAGATGGAAAAATATATGACTTTGATAAAAAGAGTGGTGTATTAAAAACAGGATTTCAAACGGCAAATAATGGAAAAAAGTATTATATAAATGAAAAAGGAGAGTATCAAACAGGATGGATAGATATAGCTAATGAAAGATATTATATTTCTCCAGAAACTGGATATGCTGTAGAAGGTTGGCAAACAATTAATGGTGAAACGTACTTCTTTGGATTGGGGTCAGCAAGAATGTTAAAGGGTTGGCAGACTTTAGGAAGTAATAAGAAATTCTATCTATACGAAGATGGAACTGTAAAGCAAGGGTGGCAAACCATAGGAAATGAAAGATATTATGCAAAAGATAATTATATGCTAGAAGGAATTCAAGTAATAGAAGGAAATAAATATTTATTTGGAACAGGATCAGCAAGAATGTTAAAAGGCTGGCAAAAACTTGGAAATAATATATATTATGCAAATATTGATGGTATTTTAGCGACTGGAAATCAAACAATAGAAAATAGAAACTATAATTTTGATGAAAACGGAATACTTAGTGGATTCGTGTATAAAAATGGAATAATGTTTTATTATAATCCAGACGGTAGTTTAGCAACGGGAATTCAAAGAATTGCTGGCCAATACTATAAATTTAATGAATATACTGGAGCATTTGAAAAATATGTAAATCAAAAAATTGTAATTGATGTATCATCACATCAAGGGGATATAAACTGGGATGCTGTGAAAAACAGCGGAATGGTAGATGCCGTAATATTAAGAGCTGGATATGGAGTAAGTTGGACAGACACTTATTTTCAGCGAAATGTTCAAGAGTTAAATAGATTAGGTATACCATATTCTGTTTATCTATTTAGTTATGCAGAAAATGCAAATGAATCAAGCATGGAAGCAGACAATTTAATTAATATTATTAAAAATAATGGTGCTAATATTGCTTCTAATATCTTTTCTATCTATTATGATTTAGAGGATTGGACGATTTCCTCAACAGGAGAAAGTGATGATGGTATATCAAAAGAAACATATCAAGCTATGTTTAATAGTTTTTCAAATAAAGTATCATCAGCTTTAAATATAGCAGTAAAAATCTATGCTTCTAAAAACTTTATAGAAACAAGATTTCCAAACTCACTTAGACCAGAAGTAGGATGGGTTGCTCAATGGGGTCCAGAACTTACTTATAATGGAACATACGAAGGATGGCAATATACAAGTGATGGAAGCGTTCCAGGAATTAATGGAAGAGTAGATATGAGTATTTTCTATTATTAATTTTATAAAAATAAGTAAAATATTAGAGGTGATAGTATGATTTTTTTACATAAGCCATATATCAGAAATAAAAATGGTAAATCTAGATTGTATTTTGATTTAGATATTGATAAAGAGAAAAAGAAAATATGGTATGAAGTGAATGAAGAATATAAACAATACTTATGTGATGATCGAATAGATGCTATTTTAATAGGGATATTATTATATGCCATGGAACATAATCAAGACATAGAAAGTGATAGTTACATCACAGATGATATTTTATTTAAAATTGAAGAGTATTTAATACCAAGTTTATCAAAATATGGAGAAAAATTAAATAGAATAAAAATTAATATTAAAACAAAGCCCTCAATAAAAAATATAGGAGCAGTAGGTACAGGATGTTCTTGTGGAATCGATTCTCTGCATGCATATATTACAAAATCGAAACTTAAAGATAAAAAATATAATATAACTCATTTATGTATAAATAATGTTGGAAGCTTTAATTCAACATATGAAGAGGCCGGAATTAAAAATGTACAAAAAAAAGTATTTGAACGAGCAAAAAAATTCGCTCAAGAAGTAAATTTGCCACTAATAATTACAGATTCTAATTTCCAAGAAGAAATTCCACAAGTTCATTATTTTACACATACATATTCATCAACTTTTGCAATATTATGCTTACAAAAACTATGGGGAATATATTACTATGGTTCATCAGGATTAGATTTATCTTCTTTTAGTATAAAAGAAAATGATAAACATGATTGTGCAAACTATGAATTATTATCTTTAAGTTGCTTTAGCACGAAAAATCTAACAATATATTCTGATGGAGCAGCAGAGTCAAGACTAGAGAAAACAAAAGATATATATAAAGATAAGCTAGTAAAAAAATATTTACACACTTGTTTAAAACAAGCTTATAATTGCAGTAAATGTGATAAATGCAAAAGAACATTATTATCTCTTTATGCATTAACAGAAGATTTAAGTGATTATAAAGAAATTTTTGATATTGACTATTTTTATGAACATTTAGAAGAATATTTTGAATGGTTATATATTGAACATCAATTTGATTCGGAAATGACAGAACCGATTTATAATCAACTATTTTCATTTAATAAACAATTTAAAGAGTATGTAAACAAAAAAAGTGAAGAATTAAAGAAAAATATCAATTTACAAGATTACTATATGGTTGAATGCCAAAAAATATTAAATTCATCTACATATAAAGTGGGAAAAGTAATTTTATGGCTGCCAGCGAAAATAAAAAAAATAATAAAAAGGACTTTAAACAAATAAAAGCCCTTTTTTATTTACAATTTCCTAAATTAATACAGAGATCATAATATGAAGACCGTTTTGTTAATTTCTCATTTACATAATTATTTCCATATTTTTCACTTAATGTTTTTTTGTTACTAAACAAATTGGTTCCTAATCCAAGTCTATCTCCTTGAATTTTTACTCCAAGAGAAGCTAAAGCAGTAGGGTAGTAATCAAAAGTAGTAAACTCTCTATTTTTATTATTATTGGTATCAATGGCAGAATTTATATAAACATTATAAACTCTACGGTCATAATTATCAGGAATATCATCAAATGAGTAATTATTCATACTTATATGATCACCTGTTAAAATAATTGTAGTATTTTCATAAAAATCTTGGTCTTGTATCCATTCAACAAATTCACCAAGTTGCATATCAGAACAATAAATAGCATTTAAATATGGATCTGAAGAATAATTAGGACAAAAATCACTAGTATAACCATCAGCAGCGTGAGTATCAACTGTTAACATAGAAAAATTAAATGGTTCATCACTATCTGAGATTTTTTCTAGTTCTTGCTTCGCATATTCATATAATATTTCATCTTCGTATCCCCAGAATACATAATAATCATCTGGAATAATATCATCTTTTCTAGCAGTATATAAATCAAAAACTTGATAATTTCCATGACCTTTAAAATAAGCTCTTCGCCCACCAAAAGATAAATCAGAACCAACCATAATAGATTGATGATAACCCTCTTGTTCTAAGATGTCGCCAAGCGTATACGCCCCATTAACAAGTCCATTTTCATAACTTTTTTCATTATTAGCACCAAAAACATTCTTTATTGGAATACCAGCAGTTTCAGCAACTATGCCTCCCATGGTCCAAGTAGTTCCTATCATCATATAGGCACCACCAACTTTAGCATTAGGTGAGAAATTAATGTTATCTTCAGCTAAATCAGTAAGGTTTGGAATATAATTATACGGATATGCTCCACCATGTTCTTCATCAGTATACGTTGCTTCCATTGATTCTAAGTAAATATAAATTAAGTTTCTTTTTGTTTTAGGAAACGTTATTTTAACATCATCAGGGTTTATATAATTATTTTCAAAAAAAGATGAACTTTCAACATTAGCCTCTATATATTCATTTATATATAATTTATCCATTGCATAAACAATAGAATCAAATAAATTATAAATTGGAACGATACAAGCTATTAAAAATATAATAACAGCAATATTAAATTTTAAATTTATTTTTTTCTTAAATAATTCAATTTGAATTTGTACTTTACTGTTTCTAAAAATAAATTTATAAATAACATAAATAATTAGAAAAATACCAAATATAATTAGTGTAGTATTTAATGGTGGATAAATATTAGATTTAAAAAAATCATCTAATATATCTTTACTAGCAGTAGTAACAGACGTCCCTAAAGTATATAAAATTTCATCAAAAGATGTAAAACTATAATTCTTAACAGCCCAATCAGTTCCAAGCTTTAAAGCCATGGATAAAAAGATTGCTAAGAAAAATAGTATAACAAAAAGAAGACTAATGCTTCCTTTTATAATTTTTATTAAAACTCTTAAAGTCTTCTTTATCATTATTTTTCTTATCCCTTACTAAAATATTAATTTTTACTACTTTAGAAACAATAAACACTAAACAACTAATAGCAATTGCAACAGCAAAACTAATTAACATATATTGCATAGTAAAATCAAAAGTAAACAATTTAGAAGTATACCAATCAATTTTACCAGTATGAATAAAATAATAAATAATATTCATGATTAAATTAATCATAAAAGTATATCCAAGATATGGTATTACTAATTCACTAAGATTTCTTTTTTCTTTTCTTAATTTTTCACTTATTAAAATAGAAATACTAGCTGGTAAAAATAAACATAAATATAACATACTACACCTTCCTTATAACATGTTCTATCCCTATATAGATGTGAGTAGATAAAACACCAAGATTATATCAAAAAAAAGTTTAAAAATCAACAATGTTGATAATACAAAATATTAGTTGGTATTATCATATAAAAAATGATATAATCAATGTGGAGGTTTAGAAAATGAGAATTCTTGCAGTAATACCCTGTTATAACGAAGAAAAAAATATAGTAAAAACAGTGGAAAATATCAAAAAAGAAAAGATTGATTATGTTGTAATTAACGATGGAAGTAAAGATAAATCGCTAGAAGTTTTAAAAAACAATAAAATTAATCATATTAATTTAAATAATAACGTAGGTATAGGTGGTGTAATGCAAACAGGATATAAGTATGCTTTACATAATAACTATGATATTGTAGTACAATTTGATGGAGATGGGCAACATGATGCTAGCTATATTAATAAAATCACCAAACCAATTATTGAAAAAAAAGCTAACTTGGTAATAGGATCACGATTTGTTGGAGAAGAAAGTGAATTCAAATCGACAAAGATGAGAAGATTAGGTATTAATTTATTATCTCTGTTGTTGAGGTTAATGACTAAAAGAGAAATTAAAGATATGACATCTGGATTTAGAGCAGCCGATAAAAGTGTAATTAAAATATTTGCAGAAAAATATCCATATGAATATCCAGAGCCAGTAACAAATTTAGCTTTGGCCAAATCCAATTGTAAAATATTAGAAATCCCCGTAAGAATGAAAGAAAGAGAACATGGAAAATCATCCATATCAAAATTAAAATCTATCTATTACATGGTAAATGTTATACTATTATTTTTTATTGTTCTAATAAGCAAAGGAGATGATTTTAATGCCTAGCATAGCTAAAATATTTATTATTATATTCATGGTTGTTATTTTTCTTTATGTTATAGTAAATGTAAAACATAATAAGTTAAACATTCAAAATGCATTAATATGGATGTTATTGCCAATAGGAGTAATCATTGCAGTATTGTTTTTAAAAGAGCTTACTTCTTTAGCAGAATTAATTGGTATAAGAACGTTATCGAATTTATTGTTCTTTTTAGGATTTGTTTTCTTAATATTAGTATGTTTTAACATTACAAAAATCGTTTCCGTTCAAAATAAGAAAATAATTACTTTGACACAAGAATTAGCATTATTAAGAAAAGAGATAGAAGATGATAAAAGAAAATAAAGAGGAAATAGTAAGAATTTTAAAATATGTATTTTCATCAGGAACGTCATTTGTTTTAGACTTGTTACTATTTACCATTTTTCAATGGATATTTACCAATATTAATCTTTCAACTATGCTATGTATTTTTTTAGCAACAATTTTTTCGAGAATTATGTCTTCTCTATATAATTACTTTATGAATTCCAGATTTGTTTTTAATAATAAAGATATCAAAACAATTGTTGCTTACTTTATTTTAGTGATTATTCAAATGTTTATGTCAGCATTTTTAGTTTCGTTAATAGAAAGAATTGTATTAATAAATACTACAATTATAAAATTTTTTGTAGATATTGTAATTTTTATAATAAATTATATTGTTCAAAAGACAATAATTTTTAATTAAAAAGATAGGTGGTATAAATGAAAAAAAACATAAAATATATAATATATTTTGGTTTGATTGCTGTGTTTTTGATATGTGGAATATATTCATATATAATTAATGACAAAGATTATGCAAAGGAAAGATTAATAGAGGAAAACGATATAATAAACAAAAAAGAATCCTATTCTTTTACTACAACACAAGATAATTTAAAAAAAATAAAAATAAAATTTAGTGAAGTATCTATTGAAAATAATGATAAGATAACTGTAAAACTTTATACTAACAAAGGTAAAAAAATAAAGAAAGTCGTAATTAAACAGTTAGACTATGAAAATGGATATACATTAAGTTTTGACAAAATAAAAAATTCTTCAGAGAAAGAATTTAAAATAGTAATAGAAAATACAAGTCATATAGATGGTCTGCAATTAGAAAGTATAACAGCGAGTTATTTGAAAGATATAAATAGAGTAGCATTTATTATTGTTATTACTGTAGTTACAATTGTTGTAAGTATAATCACACTTCTTTTAGAAAAGAAAAATTTTAAAATTGAAAATAGTTATTTAATATTAGCAATTTTTATTTATGGGTTATTTATAATATTTTTTCCTTTGTTTACAGCTCATGATGAACTATACCATTGGTTTAGAGCTTATGAAATAAGTGAAGGAAAATTATTGTCTGGAATACATGATAACAGGCCACAATCATCTATGCCTACATCCGTAGGAGAAATATATAACACGGAAAATCAGTATATAAACTATAGAACAACAGCAGATGCGTTATCAGTTGAGGAAAGTAATAATACTACTTTATATGATATGCGAACTGTTGCGATTTACTCACCTGTACAATATATTCCACAATCACTTGGAATTTTGGTAGCAAAAATTTTTACCGATAAAACTTTAATAATGGCATACTGTGGAAGATTATTTAATGCGCTGTTATCAATAGCTTTAATATATTTTGCTATTAAAATAATACCTATAGGTAAACGAATAATATTTACGATAGCATTTTTACCAATTGCCATAGAAGGATTCACATCGTTATCTGCAGATGCCATAACCATTTCTGCCGCTTTATTGTTATTAGCTTATATTTTAAAATTGAGATATGATCCTAAAGTGGAAGTTGTCAGAAAAAAAGATTGTTTTATAATTATATTGTTAAGTTTTGTAATAGCACTTTGTAAAATTGTATATCTTCCATTAGTATTAATGTGTTTCCTTATACCAAAAGAAAAATTTAAAAGTAAAAAAATGTATTTAGTATTTTGTATAATTACAGTGCTAACAAGTATAATTTTGAATTTAATATGGTTAAAGATAGCTTCAGGATATTTATCTCTAGCTTCAAAGACAGGAGTGCAAGTATCCTCAATTTTTAATCATCCTTTAGAATATATAATGACAGTTATTTATACATTTGCTGTTAATGCAAAACAATATTTATTTGCAATGGTAGGCGAAGGATTAGCATGGGGTGAGCGCGTTCATCCATTGTCAATTGTATTAATAGGATTTTTAATGCTTTTATTAACAAACACATTATTTGATTATCATAAGGAAATAAAATTTGGATCTATGATAAATAGTATATTTACAACAATTGTTATATGTGTCATAGGTTTAATTTTTACTAGTTTATATATTCAATGGTCATCTCCAGGCAATCCGACAATAGCTGGAATCCAAGGAAGGTATTTTCTTCCAATATTGCCACTAGCCTTGTTATTAATAAGTAATTTAAAATTAAAAATATCACAAAAAATAAATTTAAATAATATAACTATACAACTATGTTTAATATTTAGTTATAGTGTACTATTAACATTATTTGTACATTACATATAAAAAAAGTATTGATATCTGATTTTGATACCAATACTTTTTAATATGGGGTTTTATTTTTAATTATATCTTTCCTAACATTATAAAAATAATTAAATAATTTGCTAAAGAATGAAATAAGTATATTAATCAAATGAGAAGCAACTATAGAAGAAAAGAATATTAATGGAGTAATTAAGAATGAAGCTATAAAATATGTATTCGTATTAAATACTATAGGAATGGATTGGTAGAAAATTCTATCAAAACAATAAGAAAACAAATAAGCTCCAAAAGAGACTGAAGAAATAAATGAAGTAATAGTGAATATAAATTTACTATAAGTTTTAACATTATATAATAACAAGAAAATCATAATAGAAATAATAATAGGAAAAGAAGAATATTCCGGATTGGAAAGCGTAGATAAACTATTTCCATGTAGATAAAAATATAAAGAGAATGTCGATAAAAATAATACTAAAATAGTTATACAAAAATTAATCGCTTTATTAAGATGAATTTGATATTCTCGTATAAATGCACCAACAAAATATAATAAAATAGGATATAAAAAGCTCCACCAATCAGGAAATATATTTAAAGAATGATTAGCAATATCAAGATGTGAAATGGTTGGAAACAAAGATGATATAATAAATAAAATTATTAGTAATAGTATTTTTTGCTTTTTAGTAGGTATATTATTATATAAAATATTTAAAAATGGAATTAAAAGAAATAATCCTATATACATTTCTACATACCATCCATAAGGTATAGTGGTAAAATTAAAAATTCCAATAATTAAATTATATAAAGATTCAGTCTCATTTACGACAAATTTTCGATATAATAAAGTAATTATAGAAATTATTAAATAAATTAATAAAATGCGAAATATTGATTTATAATGACCTTTATCAACTTTTTTAGTAGATTTCAAATATCCAGTAAGAATCATAAAAAGCAGTACACCAGAAAAGCATATATTTCTAATAAAAAGTAACACAAACATCTTAATGCCTTCTACATTAGCATGATTGTATCCAGAATTCAGAAAAGAATGTACCATAATAATCAATAATAGAGCAACGACACGAACTACATCTAATCCATAGCTACGCCTACGAATTTCATTTTTTTCTTTCATATATTAAGCCCCCCGACTACGCTTTTTTATCTTCAATTAAAAGTATAACATAATATAAAGATATTATACAACAATAATTTTATTTAAAAATTACTTATATGTAGTTATAATTGTATTGGGGGGTTAATGTGAGAAAAGTAATAAAAATCATTCTAATATGTTTTTTAATTTTATTTTTCTTTATTATTGGTCTTTTAATAGGACAAAGATCGAATTATAAAGAAACGGTAGTCATACTGGAACCGAAAAAAGAAAGAATAAGTAAAATATCACAAAACGAAAATATTGTATTTCTGGGAGATTCTATTACAGAAATTTATCCTATTGAAGAGATGTATGGAGAGTTACCTATTGTTAAAAGTGGTGTATCTGGTTATACTTCAAAAGATATACTAAAAAATATGGATAAAATGTTCTATCAATACAATCCAACAAAAGTGTTTTTGTTAATTGGAACAAATGATTATATAAAGAAATGTGATACTAGTGAAATGAAGATATTATTAAGAAACATAAAAAATATTATTAAGGAGCTAAAAAGTAATAGAAGTCGTACCAAAATTTATATTCAATCTATATATCCTACTAATAAGAGAATAGATAAAAATGTAGTAGCCAATAGAAAGAATAATATAATAATAGAAACAAATAAGCATTTAGAAAAATTTTGCAAAAAAAATGGTATAACATATATCGATACATATAATGATTTAATTGATAAAGATGGGAATTTTGATAAAAAATATACATATGATGGATTACATCCCAATACAATGGGATATGGAAGAATAACAAAGATTTTACTTCCATATATATATGATAATTATGAACTTTAAAAATGAAAGATTGAAAAATAAAATTATATGATATAATACACTTATCAAGGAGCGAAACTATGAAAAAATGTGTTATTATAATGAATCCAGAAAGTGGTAAAGTAAAAAGTCTTGGCAGTAAAAAATCTTTTTATGATATTCTTCGTAAATATGGATATGATGCAGAAATAAAATATACTAAGGGTCCTAAAGATGCTACTAGAATAGTAGAAGAACTAGAAGATAGTGTGGATCTTGTAATTAGTGCTGGTGGAGATGGAACGTTAAATGAAGTAGTAACAGGTGACATTCAAAGAGAACATGGATTAGTATTGGCTAATCTTCCCATGGGAACTACAAATGATGTAGCTAATATGTATGGTTATACGAAAGATTATCAAAAGAATTTAGAAATGTTATTGCAAGGAGTTAGAAAAAAAGTGGATGTTTGTTATATTGATAATACTCCATTTGTATATGTTGCATGTCTTGGTGATTATATAGATATGGCTTACAGTACTCCTAGAAACCTAAAGAAAAAATATGGAAAAATCGCTTATATTTTATATGGTTTAAAGCAACTACGAAATAAAATCCATAAATATCGTGTAAAATATTATGTTGATGGTAAAGAACATGAAGGAGAGTATTCATTCTTCTTTATTACCAATTCTTCTCGCGTTGCAGGAGTAGATGATATTTATTATGATGTAAAAATGGATGACAACATGTTTGAAGTAGCATTAGCAAATCCTAAAACAAAACCAGATATTTTAAGAATGTTAGTTCAAGTAACGATGAAGGATGTAAAAGAAGTACCAGGAATTACATATTATCAAACTAATAATTTTAAAATAGAATTTTTAGACAAACCAAAAACATCTTGGTGTATTGATGGAGAGGAGTATCCACATAAAGGCCCTGTTTTTGAATTTAAAGTAAATCAATCTGTTAAGATGTTAATACCAAAAACAAATGCTAAAAAACTTTTCGATGAATAGGAGTTTTCATGAAAAAAGAAGTAAAAAAAACAGAACCAAATAAAAAAGAAAAACGACAAATAAAAATTAATATAGCGGTATATTTAATATTAAGATTTTTAGTAATTGTCTGCATGGTAGAACAATCACTAAAAGGAAATTGGCATAGTGTACTTTTATGTTTCTTAACATTGATATTATTTACACTACCAACAATAGTATCAAAGACATTTAAAGTAAAATTACCAGCCACCCTAGAAATTATTGTTTATCTATTTATATTCTCTGCTGAAATATTAGGGGAAATTCAAAATTTCTATGGGATATTTAAACACTGGGATACAATGTTACATACTCTAAACGGCTTTTTATCTGCAGCCATAGGTTTTTCTTTGATTGATATTTTAAACCGAACAGAAAGATTTCATATTAAATTATCTCCAATATTTGTGGCTTTAGTAGCTTTTTGCTTCTCTATGACAATAGGGGTATTATGGGAATTCTGTGAGTTTGCAGCAGATAATTACCTTGGACGTGACATGCAAAAAGATAGGATTGTTGAAAAATTCCAATCATCGAGATTGGATGAAGAAAATAATGAGCCTATAAAAGTAGATAATATAGATAAAACGATTATTTATTATAATAATAATGATAAAATAGTAATTGATAATGGTTATCTAGATATAGGAATCAACGACACCATGAAAGATTTATTTGTAAACTTTATAGGTGCTATAGTATTTTCTATATTAGGTTTGTTATACATCAAAGATCGTGATGAATATAAATTTATTGAGAGGTTTATTCCTTCTGTCAAAAAAATTCAAGAAAAATAAAGAAATAACCGGAAAGGTTATTTTTTTTGCGAATAATAAAGTTGGAGGTGATGTTATTCATAAATTTTATACTTGTCGTTATGACAGAGCTTTTAAAGAAGTGTTTATGAAAGAGGCAAATAAAGATCTACTTATTTATTTGTTAGAAGG
>CALVSC010000012.1 GCA_944358855.1 uncultured Bacilli bacterium
ATCGGCGGTGGATTTAAATTTGTTCAAAAGAACTCAAAATTTAACAGAATATAATGAAAAAAGAATCTCTCCAAGTGTTGTAGCCATCGTTGGGGCAATCCTAACACTAATAGGAGGATTCTTTATTTCTTATAATTATATACAATCTAAAAAGGTATATGCCTATGACTATATGGCAAATGTCTTTTATGAAAGTAATAATAAAGAAGAAGTTGCTAGTCAAATAGTAGAAGAACAAGAAGGGGAAGAATTACAAGAGGAAGAAGAAAGTGATACATATACAGATGAATATATTGGGTATTTAACAATACCGAAGATTAATCTAAATAAAGGATTCGTCGATAAAAGATCAACAGAAAACGATGTTGAAAAAAATATTATGGTTATCGAAGAATCAAATTATCCTAATGTAGAAAAAGGAAACTTTATACTTGCTGGTCACTCAGGAACAGGATGGAAAGCATTCTTTAATGAATTATATCAACTAGATATTGGTGATGAAGCATATGTTTCTTATAAAGGTAAAAAATATACTTATAAAATAACAAATATATATAAACAACCAAAGACTGGTAAAATTGCGATTTATCGTAATTATAACAAGACAACATTAACACTAATAACTTGTACCAACAATGATGATACAACTCAGACAATCTATGTTGCAGAATTAGAAAGTGCAGTAGAGGAATAAAAAGAGTGAAGTAGGGGGGGTGAAGATGATGTCGAAGTTATCGCTATTAGATAAATTGAAAATACTAGGAGATGTCACATCATCTTCCGGTTTCTTCGTAGTAGCAATCATTATATTAATAGGAATTTCAATTCTTTTAGTAACGACATCAACAAGAACAAAAAAACTAAGTAAATACATTTGTATCGGAATGTATACTGGAGTTGCTATCTTATTATTAATATTTTATAGAGAAGACTTATTCAAAATGTTTGATTACATGATGAATAATCTATTTATTGCTATCTATTTCCCTAATATTGCTATCTATTTTGGAGCAATTATAATATCGAATATTATTTTCTGGGTATCGATATTTAATAGAAAGATATCTAAATGGATACGTTTAATAAACACTTCATTTTTCTGTATGATAACCTACATTCTAATTCTAGTTATGAGTGTAATTTCTAAAAGTAAGTTAGATGTATTTGACCAGACATCTATCTATCAAAACAAAAATGCTTTAGGATTAATAGAATTATCCAGTACTATATTTATCGTTTGGATACTATTCTTATTAGTATATAAAGCAATTAGAATTTATCAAGAAAATAATAAAGTTGAAGCGCTAGAACCAGAAGAAAAAGTAATAGTAAAAGAGCGCCCAATCTTCAACAAACCAATCATAAAGAAAGAAATTGTTGAAAAGAAGAAATTACCAGATAATTTTGTACGAGTAGAAGCACCAAAATATGCTTTTGGAAACATTAATAAAAAAGAAGAAAAACCTATTGTGGAAGAACCAGTTTTACAAAAACCAGTTGTAGTAGAAGAAACACCAAGATTAGTACCAATAGAGGAGAAAAAAGTATCTCCAACGCCAAACAATCATGTATCTACTACACCAATTCCATATATAGACGAAGATACTGTGGCTCAAACAATTCCAGATCCTATATTAAGTGAGTCTCCACAATTCTTAGATATTATGTTAAGAGATCAAGAAATTATGAAACCTCAAAAGCCACAACAACAACCAAAGAAAAAGCCTACACCAAAACAAGAAAGTATTGTGGACTTTATGCAAAAAGAACCAGAGAAAGCTCATACACCACAACTAGTAATTAAACCAGTTATTAAAGAAGAAGAGCCAAAGATAATCACAACTAATAAAAAATCAGAAGATGATATCTTATCTGGTTTGAAAACAGTAGAAGATTGTAAAAAATTCTTAGCCATATTAAGAAGTTATCAAAGAAATGAACAATTTAAAGCACAACTAGAACAAAGAAGTGAAAGTAAACAAATATCAGAAAGAGACTTAGAGGATTTAGTACATAGAGCAAAATAATCACTAGTGTTGACTAGTGATTTTTCTTTGCTAAAAAATGAAAATACGATATAATGGAAATGGAAAGTAGGTATAAAATGTTAGAAGGCTTAAATGACAAACAAAAAGAAGCGGTTCTTTATAACGAAGGGCCCTTATTAATAATTGCCGGAGCAGGTGCTGGAAAGACAAAAACTTTAACAACCAAAATAGCATATTTAATAGAAGAAGGTTTTGCAGCTCCTTACAATGTTTTAGCAATTACCTTTACAAATAAAGCAGCAAAAGAGATGAAAGATAGATTATATGGACTAATTGGAGATTTGGCCAAGAAAGTACAAGTATCTACTTTTCATAGCTTTGGACTAAAACTATTAAGAGAAAACTATGAAAGATTAGGATATGACAAAAACTTCGTAATTATGGATAGTGATGATTCATTAACCGTAGTAAAGAAAATAATTAAAGATTTAGGATACGATCCTAAAATCTATAATCCTCGAGGTATCAGAAATAAAATAAGTGGTTGCAAAAACGAAATGATGACTCCAGATATGTATGAAAAATATGTAGTAAGTGATTATGAAAAAGTTATATTAGAAGTATATAGAAAATATGAAGATAAACTCAAAAAAAATAATTCCGTAGATTTTGATGATCTATTGTTATTACCAATTAAATTATTTAAAGAAAATCCTAGTATTCTACAAAGATATCAAGAACTATATACATACATATTAATAGATGAATACCAAGATACGAATGAAGCACAATATATTTTATCCAAATTAATAAGTGCTAAAAGTAGAAAAATAACTTGTGTAGGTGATGATTCACAAAGTATTTATAGTTTTAGAGGAGCAAATTATAAAAACATCTTAAACTTCGAAAAAGATTATAAAGATGCAAAAACAATACTTCTAGAAGAAAACTATCGTTCCACAAGTACCATTCTAGATGCCGCAAACCAAGTAATAAAGAATAACACCCAGAGAAAAGATAAAAATCTTTGGACATCACGTGGTAAGGGAGAAAAAATAAAATACTATAGAGCATATAACGAAAGAGACGAAGCACAATACGTCATAAGAAAAATAAAAGAATTACGAAATAAAGATGTAGAGTACAAAGATATTGCTGTCTTATATAGAACGAATGCTCAATCCCGTGTACTAGAAGAAGAAATGTTGAAAGAAAATATGCCATATCGAGTAATTGGTAGTTTTTATTTCTACTCTAGAAAAGAAATAAAAGATTTAATTGCCTATTTAAGACTAATTCATAACTCTAAAGATAACGTCAGTCTACTTAGAGTAATTAATACACCAAAAAGAGGAATAGGACTGAAGACTATTGAAAATCTTACTAACAAAGCAGATATGGAAGGAACAAGTATTTATGAAGCAATTAGTTCTGGAAAAGAATTAGAATTTAAAAAGACAATTGAAAAACTAAAAACACTAGCGAATGAACTAACGCTAACAGAATTAATTGATAAAGTATTAGATGCTTCTGGCATGAGACAAGAATTAGAAAGTGAAAAAACACTTGAATCGGAAGTTCGTCTAGAAAACTTAGAAGAATTTAAATCTATTACGAAATCTTTTGAAGAAAGAGAAGGATTAGTTTCTCTAGAAGACTTCTTATTAGAAATAAGTTTAATAAGTGATGTAGAAGAGTATAAAGATGATCCAAATAGAATAAGTTTAATGACAGTTCATTCTGTAAAAGGCTTAGAGTTTGATCATGTATTTGTTGTAGGGATGGAAGAAGGAATATTTCCACACATGAACTCTTTAATGGAAAATAGTGAACTAGAAGAAGAAAGAAGATTATGTTATGTAGCAATAACAAGAGCCAAAGATGACTTGCACTTAGTAAATGCTAGACGACGAACATTATTTGGAAAAGAACAAATTAACCCAGTAAGTCGTTTTATTAGTGAAATAAGCCCTGACTTAATAGAAACTAATAGTAAAGAAGACTTACCAAAACAAGAACAAAAAATAGATACTGGTGATATGTTTAGAGAAGAAGAGGTTGACTATCAAGTAGGAGACTATGTCTACCATGAAACATTTGGAACAGGTAGAGTAGTAGAAGTAACAAATACATTAGTAAGCGTTGCTTTTAAACATCCTCATGGAATAAAGAAATTAATGAAAAATCATAAAAAATTATCAAAAGTAACCAACTAGATTTACAACAAGAAAAGGAAGGAGAAAAATATGAGTAAAACATTATTAATATTAGCTGCTGGAATGGGAAGCAGATTTGGAGGACTAAAACAGATAGAGCCTTTTGGACCAAATGGAGAGTTCATTATTGACTATTCAATCTACGATGCAAAACGAGCTGGTTTTGATAAAGTAGTATTTGTAATTAAAGAAGAAAACTATGATGTGTTCAAAGATACAATAGGTAAAAGAGTGGAACCTTATATCAAAACAGAATATGCATTTCAAAAGAACGATAACCTACCAGAACCATATAGAGAATTATTAAAAGATCGTATTAAGCCATTAGGAACAGCTCATGCCATGTTATGTGCTAGGGACAAAATAAATGAGCCATTTGCGATTATTAATGCAGATGATTTCTATGGATTTGATGCATATGATAAAGCTTCACTTTATTTAGAAAATGTTCCAGAAAATCACTATGGATTAATTGCCTATAGATTAGGAAATACCCTAACACCAAATGGCTCTGCTAAAAGAGGTGTTTGTGAGGTAAATGAACAAGGAGAATTAATTAAACTTACAGAAAGTAAAGTCTCTCTAGATGGTGACATGGTCGATGTAGAACCATTAGAAGGTGGGGATGCATTTAGAACAAGTAAAGACACGATTGCATCTATGAATTTCTTATTATTTACCCCAGATTTGTTCCAAGTATTAGATGACAGATTTTTACCATTTTTAAACCAAAATAAAGATAATTTAGAATCATGTGAATATTTAATTCCAATTGTTTTAGATGAATTAGTAGCAGAAGGAGCAAAGACAGTAGATGTAATAGAAACTTCTGCAAACTGGTATGGTGTTACTTATAAAGAAGATAAAGATTTGGTAACGGGTGCCATTAAACAACTAGTAAAAGAAAAAACGTACCCAAACCATTTATGGAGTAAATAAATGAACAAGACATTATTGATTTTAGCAGCAGGGATGGGTAGTAGATTTGGCGGATTAAAACAACTAGAACCATTTGGTCCTTCCAACGAATTTATTATAGATTACTCTATATTTGACGCCATAAGAGCAGGATTTACAAAAGTAGTATTTGTAATAAAAGAAGAAAATTATCAACTTTTTAAAGAAACGATTGGAAAAAGAATAGAAAAAAATATAAAAACAGAATATGTATTTCAAGATAATAGGTTAATTCCTAATAAATATTTACAAGAAATAGAAAAAAGACAAAAACCACTTGGTACAGCCCATGCCATACTTTGTGCCAAAGACAAAGTACAAGAACCATTTGCTGTCATCAATGCTGATGATTTTTATGGACAAGATGCCTTTCTTAAAGCTAGTAAATATTTAGATAACGTACCAAGTAATCATTATGGTATGATTACTTATGAAATAGGGAACGCCTTAAGCGATAATGGAGTATGTACTAGAGGAGTATGTACTTGTGATAAAGAAAAACTATTATCTATTACGGAATGTAAAGTAGAAAAAGTAGAAGATAAAATTATTGCGATACCTCTATCAGGAAAAGAAGAAAAAATATTATTGCCAACTAAACCAGTATCGATGAACTTCTTATTATTTACGCCAGATTTCTTTAAAATATTAGAAGAAGAGTTCTATTTATTCTTAGAACAAAATAAAGAGGATTTAAGTAAAGTAGAATATCAAATTCCAACTGTTATAATGCTTAGTATGACCAAAGAGAAAAAGATAATAGATGCTTTGCAAACATCTTCAAAATGGTATGGGGTTACCTATAAAGAAGATAAAGAATCGGTAACTAATGCAATACAGGAAATGATTTCTAACAAGATTTATCCACAAAACTTGTGGAAAGAATAAATAAAATATAAATAAATATGATATAATAAATAAAAATAATAAAAAGGAGAAGATATGGAAGAAAATACAGAATTATTTCCCAAAATGTTTACTTGGTTATTTATAGGTTTATTACTTACTTTTACAAGTGGTTACGCACTATATATGAATCAATCATTATTATTGAGATTATTATCATCAACAAGCTTAATAGTGATAGTAGTAGTAGAACTAGTAATTGCTTTCGTATTAGGAATAAGAATTCAAAAAATGAATCCTATGACAACGAAAATATTATATATTATTTATTGTCTAATAACAGGAATTACATTCTCATCAATATTTATAGCCTACGAAGTCTCTTCAATTATTAGTATCTTTTTAATTACTTCTATCATCTTTGCAGCACTAGCATTATATGGATACAAAACAAAAAGAGATTTAACAAATGTAGGAACAATATTATTATTTGCCTTAATAGGAATTCTACTTGCAGGCGTTGTAAATATATTCTTACAAAACACCATGTTTGATATAGTATTAACCTCTTTAGGAGTGTTGATATTTATAGGATATATAGCTTATGATGTTCAAAAAGTAAAATATTTAGTAACCTATGTAGGAGAAGAAAAAGCCGCAGTGTATGGAGCATTTTCTCTATACCTAGACTTTATCAACCTATTCATTAGATTAATACAATTATTTGGGAAGAGAAACGATTAGGACGAAAGTCCTTTTCTTTTTGTAAAAATATGTAAAAGAAAAAAGAAAAACCAAATCAAAATATAAAAAACATGATATTCTATAAATAATAGAGGTGGTAACATGATTTATTGTCCAAGATGTGGAACAGAAAATAACCCAAGTGATAAATATTGTAAAAATTGTGGAAATAGTCTAGAAAAACCAGGGCCAAACCCTACACCAAATCCAATGCCTCAACAAGATTTACAACAACCACTAGAGCAACCCATTCAAACAAAACCAATAAGAAACGAAAATAAAGCTCAAAAAGAGTTTTTAAAGGAAGCTAACAAGAAAGCAAGTCCAATTACTTTTGTCATTATTGGAGCCATTGTTTTAGTAATGTTATTAGTACTTTGGATTGCCTCTAACTTTTTAAACACAACGCAAACATACACACTTAACGTAAGTGGTTATTCCTATTCTATACCAGTAAAATATACAGCTTCTGTTAGTGATGAAAAAATAACATTAATAGGAAGTGACTATGCAGAAGATGAAGGCATAGTAATTCAAGTATATGGAGATGATTATGAAGGGATATTGACAAATTTTAAACAATTAATAGAAGAGGATAACTTAATTGAAAAAGTAACAGAAAAAGATTTTGAAGATGAAACATGGATTGTTGCTAATTATAAGACGGAGGAATATAAAGGAGTCATTGGTATTAGAAGAATTAGTGATCAACAAAGTTTCTGGGTACAAGTGTTAACGGATGATTACGCTAGAGGGGAAGAACTATTAAAAGAAATATCACCAATATTAAATGAAGCTAAATGGATAGGAACAAATTAAAGAAAGTAAATAGACTTTCTTTTTTTTTAAAATTAAAAATGATATACTAAAAATGGTGATATCATGAAAGAAAGAATGAATGAGTTAATAGACATTATAAATGAAGCAGACTATAATTATCATACTCTAGATAATCCAACAATTACAGACCAAGAATATGATAAATATTTAAGAGAATTAATAGAAATAGAAGAAGAACATCCTGACTGGATAAGAGAAGATTCTCCTACACAACATGCTGGTGGAAAAATAATTGAAGGTTTTGAAAAAGTAACCCATAAAATACCAATGATGTCCATTAGTGATGTGTTTTCAGAAAGTGAAGTAATTGCCTTTGATGAGAGAATTAGAAAAGAAGGGTATCATCCTGAATATGTTTGTGAATTAAAAATAGATGGTTTATCTGTTTCGCTACTATATGAAAAAGGGAAACTAGTTCGTGCTGCCACTCGTGGAGATGGAACAATAGGAGAAGATATTACACATAATGCAAAGACCATAAAAGTAATTCCTCTAAAACTAAAAGAAGAAGTAGATATTGAAGTACGTGGCGAAATATTTATGAATAAAAAAACTTTAGATGCCTTAAATGAGGAAAGAAAGAAAAATGGACAACCACTTCTTCAAAACTGTCGTAATGCCGCAGCTGGATCTATTAGACAATTAGATTCTAAAGTAGCAGCAAAAAGAAAATTAGATAACTTTATCTATCATTTACCAAATCCATTAGACTATGGTATTCATACCCATTATGAAGCAATTGAATACATGAAAAAATTAGGTTTTAAAACAAACCCTAATAACAGATTAGTAAAAGATATAAAAGGTGTATTAGAATATATTGATGAAAAAGCCAAGGAAAGAGATGCACTTCCATATGATATTGATGGTATTGTTATTAAGGTAAATAGTATTGATATGCAACAACAACTAGGAACGACTGCTAAATATCCAAAATGGTGCACTGCCTATAAATTTCCAGCTAAAGAAGTATTGACCAAACTAACAGATATTATTTTTACAGTAGGTAGAACAGGACAGATTACTCCTAATGCTGTCCTAGAACCAGTAATTGTTGCTGGATCAACGATTTCAAGAGCAACACTTCATAATGAAGACTATGTAAAAGAAAAAGATTTAAAAATAGGAGATATTGTCTCTATTCGTAAAGCAGGGGATGTTATACCAGAAGTAGTAGAAGTAAAAAAAGAACGTCGTACTGGAAAAGAAAAAGACTTTGTTATGATTACTAATTGTCCTATGTGTAATACTCCACTAGTAAAAAAAGAAGGACAAGTAGACTATTATTGTCCAAATAATAAATGCCCTGCTAGAAATATAGAAAGTCTAATTCACTTTGTATCGAGAGATGCCATGAATATAGATGGTCTTGGAGATAGAATTATTGAAGACTTTTATAACTTTCACTTTATCGCAACAATTCCTGATATATATGGATTAAAAGAACATGAAAAAGATTTAATTCGCCTAGAAGGATATGGAGATAAATCAGTAACAAATTTATTGAACGCCATAGAAGAAAGCAAGAAAAATTCATTAGAAAAACTTATATTTGGATTAGGTATTCCACACGTAGGTGCTAAAACAGCAAAACTTTTGGCTCAAAAATATCAAACACTTGAGAATTTAATGAATCAAACAGAAGAAGATTTAACAAAAATACCAGATATTGGTGCTATTATTGCGAAAAGTGTAACATCATATTTTAATGATGAACATCATAAAGCAGTAGTAGAAGAATTAATAGAATTAGGACTTAATACGACATACCTCGGACCAGCGGTTATAGAAGATGAATCATTTAGTGGAAAAAGCTTTGTTCTAACAGGAAGCCTTACCATATATACAAGAGAAGAAGCAAAAGCTAAAATAGAATCTCTTGGAGGAAAGACCGTAGACTCTGTTTCCAAGAAAACATCCGTAGTAATTGTAGGAGAAAAACCTGGTAGTAAATACGATAAAGCTCTAAAGCTTGGTATTCCTATTTGGACAGAAGAAGAGTTCAAAGAGAAATTAGGAGAGTAATTTTGTTTACAGAAATAAAAATTCGTGGTATAATAACGCACAAACGAAGGGGAGTAGGAACATGAGAAAAAAGAAGAAAAAATACGAAGAAGAAGATTATGGCATGAACGACATTGATATGGAAATTATAGAAGAAGAACCACGTTCAAGAAGAATTGTGAATATCATTTTCATCATTATCATAGCATTAGGAATTATGATAGTTGCGGATATTGTCTGTGTAGTAAAATACGATAAAGGACCATATTTTGCTATTCGTACTAAAATATATGATGATGGTGGAACCGAAGAATTTCTAGGATTAGGATATAAAGTAATAAAATATAATCAAGAACAAGGAAGAAGAGATACAGAAATCGGATTTTGGACAATGCAATATAATACGAAGCCAACAGAAATAGAAGCATTAGATTTAGCGATTGAGTTTAGAAACAGTCCAGAAGAAACAGCTGAAAAATATGCCCGTAAATTTGTCCGTATTACAGGAAGGCTATATAAAATAAAAGAGGATGAGCTTATTCTTCGTTATCATGACCCAGATGATTATTACACATTAAAAATTAAATGTCCTTTAGCAGAAAAACAAGATTTATCTGACTTAGAAGAGGGAATGGAAATAACAGTACTTGGTAGAATTGATAGTTTTACATTAAAGACAAAGAAAAATCCAAATCAAGTTAACATGAGTAACTGTTTTGCAGAATAATAAAGGAAAGGAATACTTTCCTTTTTCTTTTACTTTCATATCAAAGAAAGAAAAAATATGGTATAATACTAGAGTTGAAGGAGGAAATCCAGATGAAAGAAAAACTAACAAAAGAAGAAGTATTACACGTTGCTCATTTAGCTAGAATAAAAGTAGATGAACAAGAAATAGAAAAATATCAAGTTGAATTAAAACAACTATTAAATGATGTGGATAAAATAAAAGAAGTAGAAGGATATGACGAAGAAAGAATGATAGCGCCTTGGACAGAAAATACAACACCAAGAGAAGATATATCAGGAGAAATGTTAAATCCTAAAGAAGTTTTAAAAAATGCTCCACGTCATAGTGGAAACTATATCGAAGTACCAATTGTAATTAGCGAGGAGGCCTAATATGCTAGACAAATCAATCAAAGAAATTCATGAAGCCTTAAAGAAAAAAGAAATAAAACCAATAGACTTAGTAGAAGAAGCATTTACAAGAATCGAAAAGAATAAAGAATTAAATGCCTATATTACTCTTAATAAAGAAGCTGCTATTAAAAGAGCAAAAGAACTAGAAGAAAAAGAAGTAAGTGATAATTTATTATTTGGACTACCAATTGCAGTAAAAGATAATATTGTAACAAAAGATTTAAAAACAACTTGTGCATCACACATTCTAGAAAACTTTATTCCTATTTATAACGCAACAGTTGTAGAAAAAATAGAAGAAAACGATATGGTTATCATTGGAAAAACGAACATGGATGAATTTGCCATGGGCTCAAGTAGCAGAACTAGTTATTTTGGAGCACCTAAAAACCCATGGAATCATAATAAAATATCAGGAGGCTCTTCAGGAGGAAGTGCAACGACAATTGCTGCTAGAGATGTCTTATTTGCTTTAGGTACTGATACAGGAGGATCTATTCGTCAGCCAGCAAGTTATACAGGAATTGTCGGAATGAAACCAACATATGGACGTGTTTCTCGTTATGGATTAATTGCCTTTGCTTCAAGCTTAGATCAAATAGGTCCAATGACAAGAAATGTTTATGAAAATGCATTATTATTAAATGTAATTGCTGGACATGACAAAAAAGATTTAACATCAGCTAACAAAGAAAAAGAAGATTTCACTAGACTAATAGGAAAAGATATAAAAAATATGAAAATAGCTCTTCCAAGTTACTTTATGAGTGATATTGTAACAGAAGAAATAAGAAGTGAAGTAGAAAAGACGAAGAAATTGTTAGAAAAATCTGGAGCAACCGTTGATGTTATCGATATGAAATATTTAGATAATGCCGTTACCCTATATCAAATAATTGCCATGGGAGAAGCATCTTCAAACCTAGCAAGATTTGATGGTATTCGCTATGGATTCTCTATTGAAAATCCTAAAAACATTGATGATTTATATTTAGAAACGAGAAAAGAAGGCTTTGGAAAAGAAGTAAAAAGAAGAATTATGGTAGGTTCTTACTTATTAAGTGGAGAGAATGCTAAAATTTATTATAATAAAGCACTATCTATCAGAGATGATATGAAAAAAGAATTTGATAGAGTATTTAAAGACTATGATTTAATAATAGGGCCAACAACCACAACGACTGCTTATAACTTAACAGATCCAATGGATGACCCATCAAAAAGTTTCATGGACGATGTCTTAGTAATACCAGTAAATATGGCTGGACTACCTGGACTATCTCTACCAATTGGATTTGGTGCAGGACATATGCCAATAGGATTACATATTATCGGTAATAGTTTTGAAGAAGCTAAAATCTATCAACTAGCAAGTTTCTTAGAAAAAGAACTAAATTTAAACTTAGATGCAAGAAAGGGTGAAGAAAATGTCTAACTATATTCCAACAATTGGAATTGAAGTCCATTGTGAACTAAAAACAAAAACAAAAATATTTTCTAATAGTACAAATGGTTATGGACAAATGGCAAACTCTTTAACCAACGTCATAGATTTAGGTTATCCTGGAACTCTACCTACCCTAAACCAAGAAGTTCTTTCACTAGCTATGAAAGCAGCGCTTATCTTAAATTGTAAAATAAGAAGAAAAATGCACTTTGATAGAAAAAATTACTTCTATCCAGATAATCCTAAAAACTATCAAATAACCCAAGCAGAAACACCAATAGGCTATGACGGATATGTAGAAATAGAAGTAAATGGAGAAAAGAAAAAAATAGAAATAGAAGAAATGCATATTGAAGAAGACACCTGTAAAAGTACTCATAGAGGAGAAAAAACACTACTAGATTTCAACCGTGCAGGGGTACCTCTAATTGAAATTGTTACTAAACCATGTATGACCAGTGGAGAAGAAGCTAAATTATATCTAGAGAAACTAAAAGAATTATTATTCTATAGTGATGTATCAGACTGTAAAATGGAAGAAGGCTCTATGAGAGCAGATGCTAACGTTTCTATTAGAAAAAAAGAAACGGATCCATATGGTACCAAAGCAGAAATTAAAAACATTGGTTCTATTTCAAACGTAAAACTAAGTATTGAAAAAGAAATCGAACGACAAGCAAAAATATATGATAATAATGAAACATTCTTACCACAGACAAGACGTTTTGATGACAAGTTAAACGATACGGTATTAATGCGTGTAAAAGAGACTGGAAACGATTATCGTTACTTCCCAGAACCAGATATTCCATATGTAATAATTACTGAAGAAGATATAAAAGAAGTACAAAAAACGATACCTATGTTACCAGACGAAAGAAGAGAAAAATATAGAAGTTTAGGTATTGGTGAAAAAAATATAGAAAGTTTAATTGGTAATCGTAGTTTAAGTGATTATTTAAATAACTTATTAGATGAAAATATAGATTTTAAAACAGCAGCTAATCTACTTTTAGGTGATATTGCTGCCTACTTAAACAAAAACGAAGTAGAAATCACGGATACCCAATTAACCAAAGATAGATTTATTGAGCTAGTAACAAAAATGAGTGATAAAACATTAACTAGTAAAAACTTAAAAGATATCTTAGAAACAATTATGGAAAGTGATAAAACCATAAAAGAAATCGTAGAAGAAGCAGGAATTAAAAACATTACAGATGATAAAGCAATTACGACACTTGTTCAAAAAGTAATTAGTGAAAATAAAGAAAGTGTAGAAGATTACAAAGCTGGAAAAGATCGAGCAATTAAATATTTAATGGGACAAGTAATGAAAGAAAGTAAGGGAAGTGCTAACCCTGAAATGGCTATGAATATTTTAAAAGAAGAGTTAAACAAGTAATTGAAAAAGAAAAGTACATAGTGTATAATTAAAATACTAGGGATGTGATAATAAATGAGTTTTATAAGAAAAAACAAATTTGTAATAGTAGCAATAGGAGTTTTCCTAATATTAGTAATTTTAGCATTTAGATTATTTTCTATGTTCTCACCATCAGATGGAGGCGCATTATATGGTGACCGTCTAGAAGGAATTGAAGAAGTAGAATTAAATGATAAGAAATTAAATAATATTGAAAATACACTAAAAGAAGATAGTATCGTAAAAAATGCTACTGCTAGTGTAGAAGGAAAAATTGTAGAAGTAATTGTAACAGTACAAGATGAAACAGCAGTAGATACTGCTAAAAGTCTTAGTACTAAAGTATTAGATGCTCTAACAACAAAAGAAAAGAAATTTTATGATGTTCAAATCTTTATAAAAAAGACAACAGAAGCAAATGATTTCCCAATTATTGGATATAAACATCACGCAAACGATGATTTTTCATGGACAAAGGATAGAGGGGCTGAATAAGAATGAAAAAGAAATATATAATTGCCTTAATCCTGATAATAGCCGTTGTAACATTTGTCTTTGTATATCGTTATTATAATAAAGAAGATGCAACAACGACATTAACCGTTAGAGAAAAAAGTTGGGTTCAAGATCATGCAGATGAAGCATATGATTTTGAAGTAATTAATGACTATCCCCTATATGGAGAAAATGGAAATGGAGTTATCTTCAGCTTCTTAGATGACTTTGAAGAAAATGTAGGACTAGAATTAAATAGAATTCCATATTTAAAAGAATCATCAACCAAAACAGATAGTTTTAGAATTCGTATATTAGACAATAATAAAAAACTATCAGACAAAGACCTACCATTATTCAATGATAACTATGTAGCAGTAGGAAAAACATATCAAAGAATTAATAATATTAAAGACTTTAAGAATGTAACATTTGGAGTATTTAAAGAAGACTCAAGTGAAATAAGTTATTACTTAAAAAGTGGTAACAACTTATCATTTAAAACTTATGATGATATTGAATCAATCTATAAAGCACTAGATAATGATGAAGTAGACATGGTAATTGTTCCAAATATTATGTATTTGAACTATACAATAGATAATGATAAATATTCTATTAATTATTTCTTTACAGAAATGCAAAAACAAATCGTTCTAACACTAAGTAAAGATAATGAAAAACTAAATCAAATCATGACAAAATACTATAATAAATGGAGACAAACAAACTATGTAAAAGAATATAATGATGCTTATTTAGACTATTACTTAGAAGAAAACGACTTAGATGCCAAAACAAAAGCCGAATTAATATCTAAAAACTATACCTATGGATATGTAAATAATCCTCCATATGAAGAAATGGTAAATGGTAAAGTTGCTGGAATTGCTGGTGAATATGTCGATAGAGTAGCAAGATTATCTGGAATTAACTTTAAATATAAAGAATATGATAGTGTTGCTGACTTAAAGAAAGCAGTAGATAAAGGAGAAGTTGATTTATACTTTGATTATTATAACTACAACAACAATAAATATAAATCAACATTATCAACATTTATTGAACAATATGTTGTCCTAGGAAAAGAAGAAGATAATCATATTGTTACATCATTTGAAAGTATGAAAGATGAACGCCTTGCTATGTTAGGAAACGATTCATTATATAATTATTTCTCTAATAATGCGAGAGCAAAAATAAAAACATATGATAATATAGAAGAATTAGTAAAAGAAAGTGATGATAGATTAATAGTGGTAGATAGAGAAATCTATACTTACTATCAAAACGATGTATTTAAGAAATTAAAATTACTATATACAGATACAATGATGAATGATTATAAATTTATGGTTAAAAATAATAATGAAGCATTCTATGATTTATTTAACTATATTATCAATACCAATTCTTATTATAATTACCGAAACAGTGGAATTACAAACTTACATGCTTCTATTTTAGAAAACTCAACATTAGAACAAGTTTATACCATTGTATTAACAATTATATTAGTACCAGTAATTATTTTAATACTTGGATATGTAATTATTAAGAAGAAAAATCAAATTAAAAAAGTAAAAAATAGTGATAGACATAAATATACAGATATGTTAACTTCACTAAAAAATAGAAATTATTTAAATGCTAAAATGTCTGAATGGGAAGAATCTAAAGTATTCCCTCAAGCAATTGTTATGGTTGATTTAAATAATGTTAAATACATTAATGATAATTATGGTCATGAAGAAGGCGATGATCTAATTATTAAAGCAGCTGGAGTATTAGTAAATACACAACTTGAAAATAGTGAGATCATACGTACAGATGGTAATGAATTCTTAATTTATCTAGTTGGATATAGTGAAAGACAAGTATCTACCTATGTTAAAAAATTAGGTAAAGAGATGAAAAACCTACCTCATGAATTTGGTGCAGCAATTGGATATAGTATGATTACAGATGAAATAAAAACATTAGATGATGCTATTAATGAAGCAACTCTAGAAATGATAACAGCCAAAGAAGAAATGAAGTAAAAGGGATGAGAAATATGGAGCGAGTTACAGGATTTTTTAAAAAAGTCATTTCAATTATAGCGAAGCCTGAAATGAGAATCCTTCCTGGACAACTCGCTTTTTTCTTTGTTTTATCCATTATTCCATTAATTGCTTTAATTGGAGCTATTGCTTCTCGTATATCGATACCAATGGAAGCTTTAGATAAATATTTATTATCGGCATTACCAGGAACAGTAGCTGATCTATTTGCCAATGCTATAATGCGAGACAGTATGAACTTTAATATATTAATATTTTTCTTTTCAGCATTTCTTTTAGCATCTAATGGTACACACTCTATGATTATTACATCAAATGAGATCTATAAAATAAAGTCAGACAACATGTTAAAAAGGAGACTAAAAGCGATAGGAATGACTTTCATACTAGTAGGTATTTTCCTATTCTTAATATTAGTACCCGTATGTGGAGATACAATATTTGATATTATAAAAGAAACATCTAATGATGAAGGCTTAATAAACTTTATTTATGGAATATATCAAGTAGTAAAATATCCTATTTCTATGGTCGTTATTTACTTAAATATTAAACTACTATACGTAGTAGCTCCAGATAAGAAAATAAGAAGTAATACAACGACAAAAGGAGCAATATTTACTACAATTAGTTGGATTCTAGCAACAGAAATCTATACATTCTATATTGGAACATTCTCAAGATATGATTTATTTTATGGAAGTATCTCTAACATTGTAATATTATTATTATGGATTTATATTCTATCTTATATCTTTGTTTTAGGTATGGCAATCAATGCCGGAAATACAACAGAAGATGATATAGAAAGAACAGGAATGTTATTAACAAAAACATCTCGTATTGAAATAGAAGACTTAAAAAAGAAAATGCGCAAATAACGCATTTTTTTCGTATAATTTAAAAGTCAAAGAATTGAAAAAGGATAATAATAATGCTATAATAGTATAAGCAAAGTTCAAGAGAAAGAGTACAAAGCGAGGTTGAACTATGAAAAATATAAAAAATAGTATAAATAGATTTATAAAAAGTTTAAAAAAGAATATAAAAAGAGTAAAAGAAGAACACTTAATACGAGATTATATGAAAAATAATGTTTTATTTTTAGTATTTGTAATCACTAGTGTAATTAACTCTACTATGTTAAGATTCTTCTGTATTAACTCAACAGATAATTATTTAGCAATCGCTCCTATTATTGCAGATTTAGCTATTGTAACAATAATAGGTGGTATAGGATACTTTATAAAACCAAAGAACAGATTTGTATACTACTTATCATTCAGTATCTTTTTAACAGCAATTTGTATTATTAATTCTATTTACTATACTTATTACACATCATTCGCATCTGTTTCTATGTTATCTTTAACACAATATGTAGGAGATGTAGGAGATGCCGTTGTTGAACAAGTAATACAATTTAAAGACTTTTTATATTTATTAAGTCCAATATTAATTATTGCAATTAATTATCGTTTGAAAAAGAAAAATTATTATAAGAAAATAGAAGTAAAATCAGATAGAAAAAGAAAAGCAATAAAAACAATTGCTGTAGGTGTTGTATTTGCAATTATATTTGTATTAACGTTAACTCCAACAGATATGTCACGTTTAGTAAAACAATGGAATCGTGAATATATTGTTATGAAATATGGAATATATATTTATCAAGCAAATGATGTTGTAGCATCAATACAACCTAAAATAAATTCTTTGTTTGGTTATGATCAAGCGAAGAAAAACTTTAAAGACTATTTTAAAAATGTCGAACCACATCAAGAAAATGAATATACCAATATCTTTGAAGGTAAAAATGTAATAGTTATTCATGGTGAAAGTTTACAAACCAACTTAATGAGTTTAGAATTTAATGGACAAGAAGTAACACCAAATTTAAATAAACTTGCAGATGAAGGAATGTTCTTCTCTAATTTCTATTCTCCAGTAAGTGTTGGAACAAGTAGTGATGCTGAATTAATGTTTAATACCTCATTACTACCAACCAAGAGTGGAACAGCCTTTGTATCATATTCTAATAGAACTTATAATGGAATACCTAAACTAATAGGAGAAAAAGGTTATTATACATTTAGTATGCATGGAAATAATGCTGATTTCTGGAATAGACGTAATATGCATCAAAGCTTAGGATACGACAGGTTCTATAGTAAAACGGATTATAATGTAACAGAAGAAAATACAATAGGTTTAGGAATTAGTGATAAAGCGTTCTTTGAACAATCAGTAAATAAACTTGTAAAAATTAATAAAAAACATGATAAATGGTATGGAATGATGATGATGTTATCAAATCATACACCATTCTCAGAAACAGATAAATATGGAGAGTTCCCTGTAGATATAAAAGAAACAGTTACCAATCCAGATGGAACAACAGAAGAAGTAACTTATCCATATATGGAAGGAACTAAATTAGGAAACTACTTTAAATCAGCACATTATGCTGACTCAGCAATTGGAGAATTGATAGATAGATTGGACGAAGAAGGATTACTTGAAAATACCATAATTGTAATTTACGGAGACCATGATGCAAAACTTCCAAGAGCAGATTATAATAGATTATATAACTATGATAAAGAAACGGATTCAGTATTAGATGAAGATGATCCAAACTACAAAGAATATGATTCTTATCAATATGAATTAGGTAGAAAAGTTCCTCTAATTATTTGGAGTAAAGATATGAAAGGAACAAAACTAAACAAAGAATATAAAAATGTTATGAGTATGTATGATGTAGAACCAACACTAGGAAACATGTTAGGCTTTGAAAACAAATATGCTCTAGGACACGATATATTTGATATCAAAGATAATAATATTGTAGTATTTCCTAATGGAAACTGGTTAACAAATGATATTTATTATAATAGTCAAAAAGGTGAATACTTATCATTAACAGAAACACCAGTAACAGAAGAAGAAATAACAAAAAATAATGAATATGCTAGTAAATTACTAGATGTATCAAATGATATTATTGTATTTGATTTACTAAAGAAAGATCAAAAAGATGAAAATGTAGTAATAGAAAACCAAGAGAAAGGAACTTAGATATGAAATTAAAAAAGAAACCAAAGAGAATTTTAATTGGAATACTAGTTGTTGTCGCAATAGCTGCAATTGCCTATGTCGGACTTAATGTCTTTGGGGCAAAAGAAGTACAAGAGGCAAAAGTCTTAAAAACAATAAAAAAATATGGATACACATTAAAAGATAATAAGACAAAAAGATATCAAGAAATGTTTGAACAACTTGATAAAATATTAAAAAAAGATCCAGTAGATGAAGAAGAATATGTAAAACAAATTACTAAGATGTTTATTTATGATTTTTATAGTCTAGATGATAAAAGTGCGAAAACGGATGTAGGAGGAACAGACTTCATCTATCAAGCATCACTTGAAAACTTCTTAGAAAATGCAGAAGATACTTATTATAAATATGTAGAAAGTAATATCTATGGAGATAGAAAACAAGAATTACCAGTTGTAGATGAAATAAAGATAGAAAGTGTTGAAGAGACAGAATTTGCATATGGAGAAACCTCTGATGAAAATGCATACGAAGTACAAGTATCTTGGACTTATACAGATGATGCTTTCTCTGACTATCAGAAAGAAGCAACATTAACATTTATTCATGAAGATATCAAACTTTCTTTAGCAGAATTGAAATAGGAGCATTGCTTCTATTTTTCTTTTTCGATATAATAATGATAAGGAGGATGAGATATGTTATTAATAGAATATCCAAAATGCTCAACTTGTCAAAAAGCAAAGAAATATTTAGAAAGCAATAAAATAGAATTTATAGATAGAAATATTATAGAAGATACCCCAACAAAAGAAGAACTATTATCTTGGATAAATAAATATCAATTTCCAATCAATAAACTATACAATACTAGTGGTCAAAAATATAGAGAACTAAACATAAAAGAAAAAAGAGAAAAAATGCCATTAGAAGAACAATTAGAACTATTATCCTCTGATGGAATGTTATTAAAAAGGCCAATATTAATTACAAAAGACAAGATGTTAACGGGCTTTAAAGAAAAAGAATGGGAGGAAGCAATAGATAAACTATGAAAAAACTAATAATAGTAGTAATAACACTAACTACAATATTAATACCATTAACCGTAAATGCCCAAGAAACTGCGAAAGATACACTAATAAAAAATGTCACTACAACAAACGATGGTTTATATAAAGATGAGTACGAAGAGGGAAGATATATTTATCGAGGACAAAACCCTAACAATTATATCACCTTCAACAACGAAACAGCTGGTTGGAGAATACTAAGTATAGAAACAGATGGAACAATTAAAATCATAAAGACAAATAGTATTGGAGAAATGGTATTTAATGAACCGGAGATAGATCGAGGTACTTACTGTGATGAGTGGGAACATGTTGGTTGCAATGCCTGGGCCAAGATGGATTATTTCAGTTCCCCAACAAAATCTGGAACAGTAACTAAAGATGCCGATATAAATACTTATTTAAATACAACGTATTATGATGCGTTATCAAGAAAAGCAAAAGAAATAATTCTAGATTATAATTTTAATATAGGTGGTACAACAAATGATTTTGATATGAAAAATATAAATCAAATGATACAAGATGAAAAAGAGTATACCTGGGAAGGTAAAGTTGGTTTGATTTATATTACAGATTTTATGAAAACCATTATTGGAGAAAAAACCACTTGGATAAAAGAAGGATACAGTATTACACCAAATCATACAATAAGTACTAGCCAAACACCAGCAGTTCTTATGACAATGTTTTCAAAATATGATGATATAGAATTAATGTATACAGACCATCTAGAAGATATTTATCCAGTCGTTAATTTAGACCCCTATATAAAATTATCTGGAACGGGAACGATAGATGATCCATATACGATAACTAATCCAGTTAAAGTAAAGTTTGAAACATTTGGAGATTTAGAGAAAGAACTTATATATAGATTAGAAACAACAGGGAAAACACTAGAAGAAATCAAAGAGGAGATTAATAATCAAATAGGAACAGAAGTAGAACAAGATGGTAAAGTGTGTACTCTAGATAGTTGGTATTTAGATAGAGAATTAAAAACAAAGTTTGATGAAGAGACTCCAATAAACAATAATTTGACATTGTTTGGAAGATGGGAATGTAGAGAGACTGTAGATGTACCAGATACATTGCTTCAAATACCAAGAAGTATCATCACAATAGGTTGTGGAATAATCATACTAGGAATTGGTATTGTATTATGGATAATAAGAAAAAAATATAAAATAAATGGAGGTATAAAATGAAAGAATTAGTATTAAAAAAATGTAATAAGTGTGGAGCTTTAGTAAAAGTTCTAGAAGAGGGAAGTGGCAAGTATATTTGCTGTGGAGAAGAAATGCAAACAGTCGTTGCTAATAGTGTAGATGCTGCTTTTGAAAAGCATGTGCCAACATATGAAAAAGTAGGTGATAATATTCATATAAAAGTAAATCATGTAATGGAAGAAGACCATTATATAGAATGGATATTAGTAAAAACAGAACATGAAAATAAAGAAGTTATCTTACGTCCAAATGATACTCCAGAAATGACTGTACCATATGAAAAGGGAGCACTAATTTATGCTTACTGTAACAAACATGGATTATGGAAAACGGTGGTAGAATAATGGATTATAGTGCTTTAAACAATTTATCTTATGGAATGTATATAGTAACTACCAAGATAAATAATAAAAATGTAGGTTGCTTTATTAATACAGCGATGCAAATAACATCGAAAAGTCATATTATAGCAATCAGTTTAAACAAAGAAAACTATACAAATAAGATATTAAAAGAAACAAGAAAATGTGCTATTTCAATCTTAACAACAAAAGCAAAAAACGAGTTAATATCTAAATTTGGTTATTTTTCTTCACAAGAAATTAATAAATTTGAAAATGTAAATTATCAAAATATAGAAAATCTTCCAGTGGTGTTAGAAGATGTATGTGCATACATTATAGGAGAAGTAATGCGTGTAATTGATGTTGATACACACGATATATTCTTAATAAGAGTATCAAGTGCTGCGAAAGTATTAGAAGAAGAGCCAATGACATATCGTTATTATCATGAAGTATTAAAAGGAACTTCTCCTAAAAAAGCACCAACGTATCAAGAACCAAAAGAAGATAAGAAAGTAAATCGTTATCAATGTAGTATTTGTGGTTATATTTATGATGACAGTAAAGAAGAAATACCATTTGAAGATTTACCAGATACCTGGACATGTCCATTATGTGGAGTAGGAAAAGATAAATTTATAAAATTATAATAGAAGGAAATCTTCTATTATTTTTTTGCCAAAAAAAAGCAAGCTCTATGCTTGCTTAATAATTATTCAGTTGGAGCTTCTTCAGTACCACCATCAGGAGTAACAGGAGGATCTGGTTCTTTTGAAACACATTCACCATTTTGCAACACTTCATCAGGACCGCAAGTAGGAGTTTCCTCTATAGCTTCTTCTTTTTTTCCTCCTTCATCCTCAGGTACAAGTTCTTCTTTCTCTTCTTCTTCCTCTTCAACTTGAGTATTTCCACCTAGTGTTAATGTCACACTTCCACGAATTTTGTCGATTCGTTTGCCAGCAGGATACTCTTGAGCAACAACATAACCATTACCGCCAGTAAAAGTAACGCTAATACCTAAACGACTAGCTGTTGCTCTAGCTTGTTCTTGACTATCACCAGTAAAGTCAGGAAGTAGAGTATAACCACCAGAAGATTTATAAGGACCATATCCTATAACTTCTTTCTCGTATGGTTCATTAATAGAGAAACTAAACTTCTTAATTACTTTATGTTCTTTTAATCCAAGGTTTTCTTCCATAGCACGTACAACATCTTTTTTACTTTGTTCATTAGGAACGTAGTTGTATAAAACCATTCTCATACGTTCGTCATAAATCATTTGACCTTGACCTTGTAAATATAATTGTTGAATATTTAATAAGTTAGAAGCCTCTTTAGAAGCACTTCTTTTAGCAATATCTTTTCCTATATTATAGAAAGATAATAATTGTTTTGTAGTTAGATTAGTATCCATACTATTAGAAATAGTATCTAAAATATTAGTAAAAGTAGAAACTTTATCAATATCTTTTATCTTATCAATAATTGCCATAACGATTTCTTGTTGATGAAGTCCACGACCAAAGTCACCATTTGCCAACTGTTTTCTGTTTCTTGCATAAACTAATGCTTGTTCACCATTTAATGTCTGTGGTCCAGGGTTAATACAAACTTGTCCTCCACGAGAAGAATCATCTGTACATAATGTTTGATCAGCATCAACATTAACATCAACACCACCAAGAGCATCTACTAATTTAACCAAACCTTTAAAATTAATCTTTGCATAATAATCAATATTAATACCAAAATAATCTTCAATTGTCTGCATCATACAATCTGTACCATATCCCGCAGCATGTGTAATTTTATTTTCTGCTTTATCACTCCAACAAGCAATTGGTACATAACTATCACGAGGAATAGAAATCATAGTAGCATTTAATGTTTTAGGATTGAATGTTATAAGAATTAAAGTATCACCATTCGCAATAGCATTCTTATCTAAAACTTCATCAGTAGAATCAATACCCATCAATAACATCGTAAATGGTTCTGTAAGAGATTTACCACTAGAACTTAATTCTTGTTCACTCGTATCAGACTTTTTCATCTTCTTACTCTTAGATAAAATAATCTTAGTATCATTTGCTACATCTTCATAACCAGTTACATTAGAAAACATATCAACATAATTATCTGTAATAAATATAGCATCAACTTCCCCAGCATATAAATCAACTAACATACTAGAATAGTCACCATATTTTTTAATCTCATTATCATCTTGTAATTTATTTTCATCAATCATCTCTTGAGGAATAATATATCCATCTGGAGACTTTTTATCTTTTAAAATACCAATCGTATAATCTTTTATATCTTTTACATCTTCAGCTGGATTATCACTCATAACAACTAAATCTGAAGTGTAAGTAACATACTTTTTATTAATACTACTTAACTGTCCATAAGCATAAGCAATAACAAAACCAACTGCAAAACAAATAAGAGAATATAGTATCATAAAAGAAATTAAACCAATTTTCTTATTTCTCTTTTTCTTCCTTTTCTTCGAAGCTCTACGCACTCTAAAAAATAAAATAAGGTCAATAAGTAGTAATACACCTATAACTATATATCTAATCAATGTTTCAATACTACTTAATAAAAATATTTCATATATTAAAAACCCACTTGTTAATAACGATAATATTAAAAATATTAACAAAACAATTCTAATTTTAGGTTTCTTTTCCTCAGTTTCTAAATCTCTCTTAGCCATATTTACCTCCGTATAAACTTATCATCTAGCTTTTATTATTATATCTAAAAAAACAAGTTTTATCAACCCAATAGAGTGAATATAAAGAAAAAAATAATAGTTGTAAAAAAGTGTAAAAAAAGTCGAATTTTGTTTTTTTTAAGAGAAACTATGTCTTAGATATTATATAATATAGTTGAGTAACTATAATAGGAGGGGATACTATGCGCAAAAAAATGATTTTTGTTTTATTATTAGCGTTTGGAATATTAATATTTCCAAAAGATACCTTAGCATTCTCTTCTGATAATTATAGATATAAATCACTGTGTGGTAATTATGAAGTAGCGGGTATGCATACAGATGGTGTAATTGATCCTGTTGCTTGTCTAAATACATTTGAAGATGCTCAAGCATGGATGAAGAAGAATGGAGCAGATGACTTAGTTGTATTTGGTAAAGTAGCAGGAGAAACTAAAATACTAGATGCAAATTTAGCGCTAGTTGATTTGAGTGTAAACCCTCAAACCTTAACTTATTTTTATACCGACAAAGAAAAAACATCATCTTATACTTATATGGATACTGGTTCTTTATATGGTGGAGTAGATGGCGCATTAATTGATGCAAGTTATTCTAACGCTCATGGTAGATTTGTAATAAAAGTAAAAATTGGTAATTTTACAGGTTGGATACTAGATACTACGTATGAAATAGTTCCTCTTACCTGGGTAAAATC
>CALVSC010000013.1 GCA_944358855.1 uncultured Bacilli bacterium
CGGATAGCTTTGATTATATCGTATCCACTGACATCATCTCCTAACATAATATCCAGTATCCATAAATCAACTTTATTCCCGATATATTGAATCGCATCTTGACCTTTCGTAAAAGTAACAACGTTGTAACCAGAACGTTCTAAATAGGTTTGAATAAGGTTTGATAAGTCAATTTCGTCTTCAACAAAACATATTGTATACATTTCTACCACCTACCAATAGTATAACACTATTCCCTGAATTCTTCTATAACCTTATGGGCATCCCCTCCTTTATTAAGTAGATAACTGCATCACTTATACTGCACCATCTCCTTTCATCTATATAAACAATAACTGGTAATTAACGAATCTCTTTTTTTATCTCTATCTATCTTCCTCCTTTCGACACTATAAATATAACAATAAATTATGTAAAAATTATTAAACAATTATGGGAAATTATGGGATTTTTCTAAATTCTACTATCATCTCCTTTCAACACTATCAATATAAACAATTTATATGAAATTAAAATGATAGAATTATGAAAAATTATGGGTAAAAAAAAAGACTATCACTAGTCCATAAATGTAATACTTCCAATATAAGTTTTCATATTATCTAAAGTAAAATATATATCTCCAAAACTACTATTAGAAAAAGAAATTTCATATAATTTATCATTATGCTCAATATAAAAACGATAATCGTGACTTCTCTTAATCATAAACCCTGAATAAGACCCCTCTAAGAAATATAAATCTCCCTTTGGTAAAGTAGCCTGTACATAGTCCCAGATAAGTTTAAATTCTTTTAATTCCTGAAAAGAAGAAAATAAATGAGACTTTCTATTTTGATTTTTAGATAAATATTTTAAAAGATCGGTAGTACAAGAAAACTGATATTTATTTAAAAACTCTTTTGTATTAATATGAGAATCATTCTCTTTTAAAAATTTTGAAAAAGAAAACTCTTCTACGCTCACTAAAATAGCATGATTTCTCTGATCAGTATAAGTGATAGTAGGACTTTTCCCAAACTCTTCTTGTAATGTAAAATCATCTGGAATACACATTGTAAAATCATTAAAATTTGTAAAACAACTATTCCCCTTATTAATCACAACACTCTCTTCTTGGTAAGTTAAAAGAGACTCTCCATTAGGTTGATATAATACAAAGACAACAAAAGCTCGAAAAATAAGATAAGCTACTACTAAAAACACACAAAAGAAAATAATTTTAATAATAGTTCTTAAAAATCGCATAGTACCACCTCTACCAAAAGATTAACAATCAAAAACACTAATCCATATAAAAATAATCAACAGTTGCTTTAGAAATTAAAACTTCTTTTTCATCATAAACAAAAACTTCATAAACAGATATTTTCTTACCAACTTTTACAGGATTAACAACAGCTCTAATCTTTTTTCCATGGCCAGCATGTAAATACTCAATATGAGAACTTAAGGTAACTGCTTTACGCCCACAAGATCTAGCCGCAACTCCAGCAGCTGTATCAGCAAGTCCAAACATAAATCCCCCATGAACCATACCATATGGATTTAAACTTTCTTCTGTTACTTCTGCTTCCATAATACAATGATCTTTTTTTATTTCTACTAGTTCATAATGATTATTTTTAATAAATCCCCCTACACTTTCCATATATTTCTTTCCATAAGCCAACAATTCTTCATCTGTCATATTCATATTTTTCCTCCTATAATTCTTCTAATTTTTCAATAGCATCATAAATATCTTTAACGGGAATAATTTTAATATCTAATTTTTCTTTTTTCTTCTCTTTTACAGCATCTTTATAATTTTCCCCAGCAGGAACTAAAAATATTTCTGCTCCTCCATCGACAGCTCCCAACAACTTATATTCTACCTCTCCAATAGGACCAATAGAGCCATCAGCTTCAATTGTACCTGTTCCCGCAATTTTCATACCTTGTGTTAAATCTCCCTTAGTAAGTTGATCATAAATAGATAAAGTTGTAATTAATCCTGCAGATGGACCTGACTCATTTTTTTCAAACTGAAAATCTACACTTGGATCAACTTCATAAGTATTAAGAGACTGCAATAAAACACCTAAAACTTTTCTATCTTCTTCTTGATATAAATGACATGAAATATCTTCTTCTTTATCATCACGAATAACCCCAATAGATACTTTATCTCCTTCTACTTCTTGTAACGCATTTTGAAACTCATCCATTGTACTTAACTTTTTACCATCAACCGAAACAAGTTTATCTCCGACTTCTAATGAATTTTCATACTCATCCACTTTCGCAATGACAAAAACCTCTGTATCGACAAGCTTACATTCCTTAGAAGCAAGTTTATAAGCATAAAATAAAGCATTACTATTAGAATACTTCAAATCTAATTCACTACGAAACTCAATTGCTTGATAATCATCCGTCTCAGTATACTTATAATCATCCATATCAATTCTTTTCCAATGAGGCATTACATAACTCATCAAATAACTAAGTGTCGTTCCCTTCAACTCCGAAACATATGACAAATTAAAACTACCTTTACTAGAATGACCATCCTCAACAATCACTCTATCAGAAATATCACTAATTCCCCCACCAATCACAATATAATAATTAACAGGAAAACAACATAATACTGCAAAAACAACTAAAAATAAAATAAATTTATATTCTTCTTTAATAAAAGACTTTACTTTTTCATAATATTTCTTAAGCATGTAACTACCTCCATGATACATTATAACAAAGAAATGAGGAAATATGATAAAAAATATAAAAACTAATCTAATTCTTCTTTTTTTATTAACACTAACAACACTATCTTTAATAAATGCACCCCTAATAACAAAAGAAATCATTACTTATACCAAACTATTTATAACAAAACTATTCCCCTCTAGTTTTTTATTTTTAACTCTTTCATCTTTATTAATAGATTATAAAGTAATAGAAAAACTAGGAAAAATAATTCCTATAAACGCAAATATACTTATTCTATTAATGAGTATGATAAGTGGCTTCCCTAGTGGTAGTATTTATATAAAAAAACTATTAATGGAAAACAAAATAACACTAGAAGATGCAAACTACTTAATAAGATTTACCCACTTTCCAAATCCCATATTTATACTAGGACCAATCTCTTTTTTATTTAAAAACAAAAAAGCCCCTATTAAAATATTACTTTCTCTAATAATTGCAAACTTATTAATTGCCTTAATCTTTTACAAAAAGAAAAAGAAAAGTCCCAAAAATATCGAATTATCACCAACACCATCTTTTATCTCCTCCCTAACATCCGCAACAACAATGTCTATAAAAAGTTGTCTATTAATTTATGAAACTTCTGTATTTTCTTACCTAGTAGGAAAAACCTTAACAAACATCCTAAAACCCAATTTATTATTACATATTATAATAAGTGGTTTATTTGACTTAACAAATGGAGTCTTCTTAACTTCTCTATTATCGAATGAAACAATAAGAGGAATAATAATACTGATATTCTTTTCCTTTGGTGGAATATCAGTAAATATGCAAATAAAAAGTATCATTTCTGATACTAATATTAAATATAAAAACTTTTTACAAGGTCGAATACTACAAATAGTTTTATCAACCACTTTATTTCTATGGATAATTTAATGGTGTTACAATATCAATAGAATAATCACTTTCTAAATCCGGATGTGTAAGAGTAATATGTAAAGAAAAAACTCTGTTCTTAGAAACAATATTAACTTCGTTTATCTTTAACGAATAAACTGTATGATCTGCTCCCCCATCTATACCAGAAATCACTTCATGTCCTAAATCAGGTAATGGATATTCAACAATATCGCCCTCTGGCCCATAACTAATAGAAAACTTATCACTAGCATTTTTATCAATACCACGCTTTGTACATATATCGGCTGCTTCTTCGGCATCCGTTGCTGTACAACCAAATTGTTGTACCACTTTTAATACTTTTCGACTGTTATCTTTAAATAAAAAATTAACTTGATAACCCTCTTCTGAAGTTAACGCTTTTATATCCGCAGAAACTAAACCTTTTTTAATAAAATCATCTTGAATATCTTTAGTAATCAAATTTTTATAAGTATCAATACTTAACTGTGCTGATGAAATAGTTTCTTTTTCTTTCAGTTTAACTACTCCATTATATAAAGATACTACAATAACTGCTACCAATACAAAGGTAACTAAAAGTTCAATTGCTGTCATTCCCTTATTATTAAGATGCACCTTTAATCACCTCCATAGTTCCAAATGTAGTATAAAACTCTTCATCTTCCAAAGAATCCCCACTTCTCTTAAACTTCACAATAACTCGAAATCTAGCTCCATTTAGACTCTTTACTTCATAATTAGGCAAATAATGAATATAAGAAGCTAACGCTGGATCATCAGAAAACACTGAATCAGCCTTTGACTTTAAACCAGCATGTTTGGGATCTTTATCCGCATTAGAACCACCATCCGCATTCTCAGATAATTGGTAATACGTAATAATAGCTCTTTCAATATTCAACCGATCCATCATTTCATTACAAACTTCCCTATCGTTTGAGTTTGTCAAATTATTACAACTAAAATCAGTATAACAGTTTGTTCCTAAAAAACTATACGAAATATTAGGATAACTATCTCTTTGTATAAAAAATTTTACCCAGTAAGCCCCATATTTACTGTCAATATCATCGTAAAAAGTTCTTCTCTCATATTCACCAGCAAGAGGATAAAAATTAAGATAAATTACGGAAAATATGGCTGCTACAAAGACAGTCACAACCAGAGTTTCTACTAAGACAAATCCTTTATTATTTTTTTTCATTTTTCCCATCTACTTTCTTGCTATTATACTAAAAGTATTATATAATAAAATAAGATAAAATACCATAGTAAAAAACAAAAGGGGTTGTGACACTATGATTAAATTTGATTTCAACAAGACACCTATTACACAAATAGCTGATTACATTATTATATCTGCGGCAAAGTCTAACGCCTCAGATATTCATTTTGATCCAAGAGAAGATGGAATGATGGTACGTGTTCGTGTAGATGGTGATTTACAAAACTTTACATTTATACCCAAGGCATATGAACGTAACTTAACAACAAGATTAAAACTTCTTGCTAACATGAACATTACAGAATCCCGTCTACCACAAGATGGTGCTATCAAAGGTAACTTTGGTGGAATGTATTTGGATATGCGTGTATCTTGTCTACCTCTAAATGAAGGAGAAAAAATAGTTGTTCGTATTCTAGACTATTCACGAAGCTTACAAGGACTAGAAACATTAGGATTTAACGAATCAAACCTAGAAAGATTAAAAAGAATGATTCAAGTACCAAATGGAATTATTCTAATAACTGGTGCCACTGGTAGTGGTAAATCAACAACAGTTTATTCTATTCTAGAAACTTTAAATAAAGAAGAAACCAATATTATTACAGTTGAAGACCCTATCGAAATGAACATCGAAGGACTAAATCAAGTACAAGTTAATTCTGAAATTGGTATGACCTTTGCTGCTGCCCTACGTTCTATTCTACGTCAGGACCCAAATATCATACTAATCGGAGAAATTCGTGATAGTGAAACAGCTCAAATTGCTGTACGTTCTGCTATTACTGGACACCTTGTATTATCAACTATCCACACCAACAATACGCTATCAACAGTAGAACGTTTACTTGATATGAATGTTGAAAGATACTTATTATCGACTGCTTTAACTGGAATTATTTCACAAAGATTAGCCAAAAGAATTTGTAAAAACTGTAGAATCGAAAGACCAGTAACAAAATTTGAAAAAAAAGTATTTAAAAAATATTTACATAAAGATGTCGATAAAATATGGGATGTTAACCATGAAGGCTGTGAAGCTTGTAGAAAAGGATATAAAGGCCGTGTTGCAATTCAAGAAGTACTAGAATTAGATGATGATATGCGTAGCGCCTTAAACAATGAAAATATTACAAAAAAAGAATTATCAGAATTAGTATATAGTGATAAGATTATTACCCTACTACAAGATGCTTTAGGTAAAGTACTAGATGGTACCACAAGCTTTGAAGAAGTATTAAGAGTAATTGAAATAGAAGACGCCGAAGACTTCTTCGAAAACGATGTTGCAGAAAGACTAAAAGCCAAAGAAGAAGAAAAAGATAAAGAAATAAAAGAAGAACTCGAAAAACAAGAAGAAAAGCAAGAAAAAGAAAAAGAAAATCTAGAAAACCAAAAAATAGAAGAAGTTTCTCTTACAAATGCAACACCAGTAACAATACCAACACAAGTATCAGATAAAGATGAAACAATAGTAAAAGCAACAAGTTCAAACACAAAAATAAATACACTAGAAAAAATAAACGCCGTCGAGCAACAAAAACAAATACCTGATATTGTAAACAGTATAAAACAAGATGAAGAAGAACCTACTCCATTTACCCAAACAACAATAACAGATATTAATAAAAAACAAGAAATAACACCAACAAATGTTGCTACTATACCTAAAAAAGAAGAAGAAAAACCTACACTACCAAACGTAGTAAATATGTCAAAAGAAGAAACGCAAGCACAACAAGTTCAAGCACAAACACCAAAGGTAGAACAACCTCAACAAGTACAAGTACCAACTGTTCAAGCACAGCCTCAAGTAAAAACACCACAGCCTGTGCAACCTCAACAAGTTCAGGTTCAAACACCAAAGGTAGAACAACCTCAACCAGTACAAATACCAACTGTTCAAGCACAGCCTCAAGTAAAAACACCTCAAACCGTGCAACCTCAACCAGTACAAATACCAACTGTTCAAGCACAACCTCAAGTAAAAACACCACAGCCTGTGCAACCACAACAAGTTCAGGTTCAAACACCACAAACGGTACAACCTCAACAAGTTCAAGCACAAACTGTTCAAGCGCAGCCACAAGTACAACCAATACAAGTACAGCCAATGCAAGTATTAGGTACTGGTAATAATTAATTTAGAATTAACTAATCAAAATAATTGATTAGTTTTTTTTTACACAAAAAAACCACACCAAAGTGGTGTGGTTAAAATTTCAATTTTAAATAAATAATATCTATGATCCAATATAAGTATGTAAATTAGGATATTGAACACCAGTCCAAGAATTATTAGCTTTAACTTGAAAACATTCAGCGCTCTCTCCTTCATGACTAGGAGAAAACTCTAAAAATCTAGTTGGAATATTTGTCTTAGTAGGAGAAAAGCAAAGAGATAAAACTGGAGTTGGATTAGGACCAATACCATTATAAGTAGTTTTTACTTCATATTTACCAGACTCCTCTAAATCCATAGTAATTCTTTCAGAATTAGTTGATTGTACAGAATTAGGCATAAAATAAGTATAAGTACCATCAGGTTTTAATGTGTAACGACCACAATTTCCAATACCATCAGTATTATAATATTCACTTTGATAAGTACCATATTTTAAAGTATAATCACCTACTTTTAATACAGAACTTGCTTCTTCCTTTGCTTTATCCATTTCTTCAAGTTTTTCATTTATTTCCGTCACTTGTTCTTGAACTTCCTTATCTACCTTATCACTTACAATATCTTTATTAGGATTATATTGTTCTACTCCATCAGTAATTACTTCTTGTAATTGAGCATTAGATAAATCATCACTATACTGAACACCATCCACTTCAATATCAGGATCAACAAACTCTGAATCAAACTTATCCATTATTAACTTATCTCCATCAATTGTCTCAACTGTTATTTGTTCATCTTTCTCATAAACATAAGAATTAGAAGTTTCACTCTTACCATCTGACTCAATAACTTCTTTTACAGGAACATAATATTCTTTATTATCATTTTCTGTATGTACATACCAATTATATTCTTCTTTTTCTATATTATATAAAAACTTAATTTCTGAAGGTTCACTACTAATTGCCTCATTAACTTTACCTTTTTTAATATAATAAATATTAGAATATTCTCCTCTATTCTTATCATAATTAATAACCATAACAGGCTCTTCTAATTTTGGAACTTGAATAAATTTAATAGTTGCACCATCTGGAATAGGGTTATCACCTTTTTGATCTTTAGAATCTCTAATAAAATAATAATAGCTATCTCCCCAAGTAGAGCCAACACTACGATTATCATCAAAATATTTCCAAGCAAAGAAACTGCATACTACAATCAACACTAAGAATAATAAAATAATAAATATTTTCTTCTTAGATTTCTTCTTCTTCTTTTTCTCACTTATTTTTTTATTGCTATCTTTTTTCTCGTCTACTTTTTCCGTCCTTACTTCTTTCTTACTCTCACTTTTTTTAGTTTCTTTTTTCTTACTATCTTTTGTCTTGCTCACTTTCTTTTCTACTGCTTTTTTCTCAGTATCCTCTTCTTTTTCCGCTTCAACTTTTGCCCCACACTCATCACAAAATAAACTACCTTTTTCTAATTTTTTCCCACACTCGCTACAATACATATCTATTACTCCTTTTCTTTATTATAGATTAAATTTCTAAATAATCCAATATTTCTTGATTAATATCCTCAATATCTCGAATAACCCCATCCTTAACACATTCTATTCTTTTCCAATTATATAATTCCGAAAGTTCAATATAACACTCTTCAGCATGTTTTAAATGTGCTTCTGATTTTTCATGCTCATCTAACACTTTTCTATTTTTCTTTAACTCTAAAGAATATTCATAAGGCATATGTAAAAAAATAGTTTGATCAGGTTTTGGAAGCTTTAATAACCAATACTCTAATTTATCTATCCATTGATACATATTAAACCTTTCATCTTTATCTCTAATTTTACTGCCTTGATGAGCTAAATTAGATGTTGTATAACGATCAAGAATAACATAATAACCGTCTTCTATATAAGGCAAAATCTTATTCATATTATATTTTCGATCAGCTGCATAATACAAACAAGCAATATGTGGATCTACATTATCAGCCCCTTCTGGAAAATATCCTTTACAATAATCAGGATTTCCTAAATAAGGTCCACCAACAATTCTTCCTGTTGGCGTATCATACATTGGAAAACCAAAATGAACACATTTCTTTCCTAAAGCTTTTAATTTTTTTTCTAATAATGTCGATTGCGTTTCTTTCCCCGAACAATCCGTTCCTTCAATTACGATAATCTTACCACGCACCAGAATCACCTTCTCTATTATTATTCTATAACAATCATAACAAAAAAAAGAGACTTTCGCAATATAAAGTCCCTATGCAGAAATGTTATTGTTATTATCAAAAGGAACCAAAAGACATTTACGACTAGCTAAATAATCACACATATGCACAAAATTTTGGTATTTCGTCTTTGGAGCTTCTAACACTTCTTCCCCATTATAATCCTTTGTCCATGGTCCCATATGTGTTTTAATAACAGAAGTTAAAAGTTCTAACTCCTCATCACTCATTAACAAATCTGCCTTATGATCCATAATATAATTTGCCATTAAAATTGGATGATCAAAACGAGTATACTTTTCTTGTACTACTCCACTTTTTAATCCATCATGAAGTAATAATCCCATCAACATAATATCTTTTTCACTATCTTGATACTTATTACCAATACAAGGATCCTGTAATAATTCATAACCTATCCTAACAGCAGCCTTTGTGTGTCGTAAAAGTCCACCTTCTCCTAAAGAATAACTAGGATGATACTTTCCAGTAGAAGATGCTGGAATATGAAAAAAATAATCTGGTAATAATTCTATCATCGTACGACAATCCTCTTGAATAGCCTCATCCTTTATATAACTAAGTTCTACTTCAAATTGTTCTACTTTATTCATCATGAAACTCCTCCAATAATAAAACTAATATTTCATTACTAAGATACCAATAAGAATAAGGAATCATAACATAATCATCCTTCTCTATTAAATAACCACGTTCTACTAAATCAGAATAAGAATAAACATCTTCTAATTTCTTACCATAAGAAATAAAAAATGCACTCTTAGAAATTCCCCACTTGGTTCTTAAGTTTAAAATAACCTCATATTCCATTTTATCATAAATAGACAATTTTTCCTCTTGATATCGATACTTATCTTGTAAATAATGTGTCATACTACGCGTATTAGAATATCTTATATCCCCATAATATCCACTAGCACCAAGTCCAAATCCATAATACTCTTTATTTTTCCAATAACATAAATTATGTTTTGAATACTTATCATCTTTCGCAAAATTACTAGTTTCATAATGCACATAATCTTTTAATAACACACATATTCTTTGATACATATTAGAATCCAACTCTTCCGAAATAGTTTTAACATTATCTAAATATAACTTCGTATGTTCTTCTAAAATCAAAGAATAAGTAGAAATATGACAAACATCTAAAGAAAGAATAAAAGAAACATCTTCTTCTACATCTTCCAAACTCTCTCCTGGAAACGCATACATTAAATCCACATTAATATTATCAATACCAATTCTTTTACAATAAGAAATAATCTCTTTTACATAATCTAAATCTAAACAACGATTCATCTTTTGTAATATCCAATCATGAGTAGTCTCTAATCCAAAACTAATACGATTAACTCCATACTTTTTAAATAAATCAATTTTTTCTTTTGTAATACTATCAAAATTAGCTTCTATCGTTATTTCACAATGATTACTACGACGAAAGATAGACAAAATCTGAAAAAGTTTTTCTAACTCCAAGATAGATAAACTACTAGGAGTACCCCCACCAATATAAATAGTATCTAACTCTTCATTTTGATAATAATCATGAATTTCTTTTTCCATTGCCAAAAGATATCTTTTACAAAAGTTTGTATTGTAAAAAACTTTACAAAAGTCACAATAACTACATATCTTTTTACAAAAAGGAATATGAATATAGGCACTTTTAACCATTCTTACTTCTACCTATAACTTCCTGTATTTTAGCAAATGCTTTATCTTCTAGTTTCGCAACTGCTGCTCTAGAAACACCATAACGATTAGCAATACTAGTAAGTGTCATATTAGGAGATTCTTTTCTCTCTGTAATAACCGCTCTTCCCTTATCCGATAGACCAGCAGCATCTAAAATCTCATCATTCAAATCAATATCTCCTAATTTCTTATAAAAATCAGAACGATTAGCTTCTAAAGTTTGTTCTACTTGAGCAGCCTGGTCTTCTCCAATAACAGAGCTCACTCTACTATCTAACAAACAATCATAAACATAATCTCTACTATAATCATATAGTTCTCCTAAAGAATCAGCGATTTCACTTAAAGTAAAAGATTTATTAGCTAAATAATAAGTACAAATAATTCGAATATCTTCTCTTTTTTTATCTTCTCTTTTTAAATCAACATCTCTTACACTACCTTGAAAATGTCCATGTTCATCCTGAATATGTCGATTATGTAAAAAAGAAGTTCTTCCCCCTTGTACTTTACCTCGATATTGATTAGCTCGTAACTGTTGTCCTATGGTCAGATTATTATCTGAACTTCCAATAGATAAATCACTATACTTCTGTAAACAACGTTGTACAGAAGACCTAGAAATACCAGTAGCTTCCGCTACATCTTTAATATAAGAATCTGGATGAGCTAGAAAATAAGCAATAATACATTTTTCTTTTTCATTCATAAAATACACTCCTTTTATTACTTCTCAGTTGTCGATAATATAGATAAAAACGCTTCTTGTGGAACATCTACACTACCAATCTTTTTCATTCTCTTTTTACCTTCTTTTTGTTTCTCTAAAAGTTTTTTCTTGCGAGTAACATCTCCACCATAACATTTAGCCAAAACATTTTTTCGTAAAGCTTTAATATCCGTTCGTGCAATAACATGAGTACCAATAGCTGCTTGAATCGGTACTTCAAACATTTGTCTTGGAATAATCTCTTTCAACTTTTCAACAACAATTTTACCCCTTTGATAAGCAAAATCTTTATGAACAATAACAGATAAAGCATCTACCACTTCACCATTTAATAAAATATCCATCTTTACTAAATTACTTTCTTGATATCCAATTAATTCATAATCAAAAGAAGCATATCCTTTCGTATATGATTTTAATTTATCAAAGAAGTCATATACAATCTCAGAAAGAGGCATATTATAATGGATAGTAACTCTTGTTTGATCTAAATATTCCATATTAATAAAAGTTCCTCTTTTATCCTGGCATAACTCCATAATAGGCCCAATATAGTCACTAGGCGTAAAAATACTAGTTTTTACATATGGTTCTAAAGTTTTAGAAACCACTTCTCTTTTTGGCATCTTAGTAGGAGAATCAACCATAACCTTAGACCCATCAGTAAGAACAACTTCATAAACAACAGAAGGAGATGTCGCAATCAAATCGATTCCAAACTCTCTTTCTATTCTCTCTTCAATAATTTCCATATGTAAAAGTCCTAAAAAACCACATCGAAAACCAAAACCAAGTGCCTTTGATGTTTCAGGTTCAAAAGTTAGAGAAGAATCATTTAATTTTAACTTCTCCAATGCTTCCCTTAAATCCTCGAACTTACTTGACTCAATAGGGTAAAGACCACAATAAACCATCGGTTTCATAGGCTTATAACCAGGTAACGCCTCACTCGCCGGATTTTTTTCCAAAGTAATAGTGTCACCTACTTCAACATCACTAATACTTTTAATAGAAGCAGACAAGTATCCAACTTCTCCAGCTTTTAAAGATGTAACTGCTTTTTCTTTTGGCGTATCAATAGAAAGACCCACCACATCATATGTGGCACCCGTCTCCATCATTTTAATAATGTCTCCTACTTTTACTTCTCCATCCATTACGCGAATACTAATGATAACCCCTCGATAAGCATCAAAAACACTATCAAAGATTAACGCCTTTAATGGTTTATGATGATCTCCTACAGGAGCAGGAATCTTATTAATAATGGCTTCCAACAACTCATTAATTCCTTCTCCAGTTTTTGCACTAGTATATATAATTTCCTCTTTAGAAAAACCAATATTTTCTAACTCTTCTGTAACCTTAGGTAAATCAGCACTTGGTAAATCGATTTTATTAACAACTGGAATAACTGTTAAATTATTATCAAGCGCCAAATATAAATTAGCAAGTGTCTGTGCTTCTACCCCCTGTGCAGCATCTACAACAAGTAATGCTCCTTCACAAGCTGCTAAACTACGTGATACTTCATAAGAAAAATCCACATGTCCAGGTGTATCAATTAAATGTAAATAATATTCTTCATCATGGTAATGATACGTAAGTTGAACAGCATTTAACTTAATAGTAATACCACGTTCTCTTTCTATATCCATAGAATCCAACATTTGATTCTTTAACTCTCTCTTAGAAATAGCTCCAGTTTTTTCTAATATTCTATCCGCAAGAGTACTCTTACCATGATCAATATGTGCAATAATACAAAAGTTTCTAATATTTTCTTTTTTCATATTTCCTCCAGCGTTTAAAATTTATACATACATATTATAACACAAAAAAAGCTACGAAAGTAGCTAATCTGCAATAGAACTAGAATAAAAATAATATACTCCATTATGTACTTTAAACTGATAAGTAATCGTATTAGCCTGTTGCATATAATCATTTAATGATATTGGTCTTTCTTGATATTGTTTCATCTCTATATTACCTTGACTAGAAATTAACATCGTATGGTTATAATCTTTATATACTTGATAACTAACCAAATTATTATTAACACTACTAGTCGTATAAACAACCTTTTCTGTTAAAGTAACACCATCATCTGATCTTTTAGCACTAGATAAAGCATATAAAGCAACTGGTACCAAACCTCCATTAGCTTTATCCTCAGAAGTAATACTAGCTTCATATTGATTATTACTAACACTATAAGATAAGGACAAATGATTTCCTTCCTCTACAGGATATACTAAATCAATTGGTAATGTTCCCTGTTTTGCATATTTTACTTTAGGTCCAAAATAACTTTTCATAAGATCATCAACAACACTATCTTCTATAGCATATTTTTGTGTATTAGTACTACCATCACTTTCTAACGGATCTAAATCATGACTAGTAAGACCACTAAAAGCATAATAAAATTTTTCATAATTACTAAAATCTTTTAAAGTAACACTTTGTTCTTCTAAATACTTATTTAAATGTCCATTATCCCTACCATAAGTAACTCTTTCATATAATTGTTCTACAATAGGATCATCGATACTTAAAGTCGTAGATATTGCTGAGTCTTTTTGTACTGGTTCAGGACTCTTAAAAAATAAACTACTAACAAAATAAACTAAAACTCCAATTAAAATAGCTCCTACCACAACAATAATAATTCTTTTGATTTTATCTCCGCTTTTATTAGAATCATTTTTCTCACTAGGTGGTCCTGGAGGTGCATAATTCTCACCATCTACCATATAATTTTCATCATCTGGTACATACATATGACTCAACTCCTCTATAATAATTATACAAGAAAATAACTAAAAAAAAAGTAGTTTTCTAAGAAACTACATAATTTACTGTAAATTACGATACTTTTTAATGATAAGTTCACTAACTTTAATTCCATCCATCGCCGAAGTAGTAATACCTCCAGAATATCCACTTCCTTCTCCACAAGGATAAACTCCCAAAATATTAGCTTCTCCTTCTTCATTACGAATAATTCTAATAGGAGATGACGTTCTACTTTCAATTGCTGACATAACGGTGTCTACTCTATCAAAACCTTTTATTTTTTTACCAAAATTAGGCATAGCTTCTAAAATTGAATCACTGATAAAACTAGGCAAGATTTCTCTTAGATTAGAAAACGTATAATGCCCTTTTATCTGTGGAGAAACTTCACCTAAAGCTTCTGTCTTTTTATTATTACAAAAGTCTCCATATAACTGAACCGGTATATCACCATTACCAAGTAGATATGCTTTTCTTTCTAACTCTTCTTGAAATTTAACCCCATCTAATGGATCTTTACCAAAGTCTTTAGGTCCAACAGTAACGACAATGGCACTATTTGCATTAACCCCATCTCTTTTATGATAACTCATTCCATTAATAGCTAAACGTCCCTCTTCACTAGAGCTATTGACAACATATCCTCCAGGACACATACAAAAAGAATAAACTCCTCGACCACTCTTTGTTGTATAAGTTAGTTTATAATCTGCAACAGGAAGTCTACTATCCAACGTTTTATACTGCCTCATTTGAATCATCTTTTGTGGATGTTCAACACGTACTCCTACCGCAAATGGTTTTACCTCCATCAATAAACCTCTTTGATATAACATCGAAAAAGTATCTCTAGCACTATGACCAATTGCTAAAACAAGATGATTACAAGGAATTTCTTCTTCCCCATTGATAACAATACTTTGTAATTTACCATCTTCTACTATAATATCTGTTAACTGACTAGAAAACCGTACTTCTCCACCTAAACGAATGATTTTCTCTCTCATATTTTTAACAATACCACATAATAAATCCGTACCTAAATGTGGTTTTTGTAAATACATAATTTCACTTGGCGCCCCATTTTCTACAAAAATAGAAAATACTCTTTTACCACGTTTTTCTTTATCTTTAACCATAGTATTCAACTTACCATCAGAAAAAGTTCCAGCTCCTCCTTCTCCAAACTGCACATTAGAATTAGGTTGAAGCACTCTATCTTCCCAAAATTTAGAAACACTATTTACTCTATCCTCTACTTTTTCTCCTCTTTCTAAAACAATAGGACGATATCCTGCTTCTGCCAACTGATAAGCGCAAAATAGCCCAGCTGGACCAGTTCCCACAATAACAATTCTATTACTTAAAGAACAATTACCAGGAAGAGGCATCTGATACTCTTCATTAGGCGCAACAAATATATCAGAAGAAGAACTCTTTTTTAAGATCTTTTCCCAATCTTTAACCAAAACATCTACTTCGTAAACAAAATAAATATGTTCTCTTCTAGCATCAATACTACGACGAACAATCTGATAATCTAAAATATGATCCTTAGAACCCCCTAATTTTAAAGCAATACTATCTAATAATTTATCTTCTTGATCATACAATACTTTTACTTGTCTTACTCTTATCATAACATCACCCTCTAATATCATCAGAAACAATTATACCAGACATAAAACTAAACCCTAAGTTATAGCCACCACAATCACCATCTACATCTAATACTTCACCTGTAAAATATAAATGATCTACTAACTTCGACTCCAAAGAGTCTGTAACTTCATTTAAAGATACTCCTCCACTACATACTTGAGAAGATATAATATCTTTTGTACCAACAACCTCTAGTGGAAAAGACACAATACAAGAAATGAGTCTATTTCTTTCTTCTTCACTTAAACTACTCCAAGTACTATTTCTAGAAATATGTGAAACTTTTAATAAAACTATAATTAATTTATAAGGTAAAATACCCTCTAAATAAGAAAGAATAGAATAATTACTTAATTCTTCTCCCCGCTTCATAAACCACTCATAAACTTCACTATCACTTTTATCTTCTAAAAACGGTAAAAAGTTAATGACTAATTTTTCTTCTTTCTCAGGGATTCCCACCCCAACATAACGACTTAAATTAAATACACAAATACCACTAACACCATAATCAGTAAGTTGTATTTCTCCTTCTTCTTTTTTTATAAATTGACAATCTTCATATAAAGAAACAACACAACTAGTCCGTACTCCTGACCAATCTTTTAAAAAACTACCTTTCGTAATAAGAGGAACTAACGCTGGTCTAACCGGTACGATATGATGCCCAAATTTCTCTGCCAAAGAATAACCACTAACACCATCTAAATTACGAATTCCTGCAAAAGATCCTGTTGCGATTACTAAATAATCAAAAACTTCATACCCTTCTTTTGTATAAACAAAAAAATGATTATTTTCTTTTTTAACATCAACAACCTCATTATCAAGTGCTAAAACAACCCCACGTCTTTTTGCTTCTTCTTCTAATAATTTTTGAATACTACTAGCTTGATTAGAATATGGATAATACCAACCATTTTTAATATTAGGAACTACACCAAGGGAAGAAAAAAAAGATAAAACCTCATCTTGTACACTACTAGTAATAATAGATAGTAATCTATCGTTAGTACTACTATGATAATGACAAATACTTTGATCTCCATTCCAATAATTACAACGTCCATTTCCTGTTACTAAAATCTTTTTACCACATATAGAATTTTTATCAAATAAAACCACTTCATAATCATCACTACTAAGTCGAATACTACACACTAATCCACTAGCCCCAGCACCAACAACCGCAACGCGCATCAATATCACCTCTTTATACATTATATCAAAGAAAAAGAAAAAGGAACAATGATTATTCCTCCTTCAAAATATCTACATAATAAACCTGGCCTGAATAAACAAAATCTAATATCGTCTTTAAATCTTTACTGTCCATTTCTACAGACATTGTCTCAGATCCAAAGGCTAAAATTAATTTATCTTCTAAAAACAACTGATTATCAACAACAACTTTTTGAATAAGTCCTTCTTTAAGACCAAACGGTGTCATACAACCAGGTACCATACCAGTTAACTCTGTCATCTCATCACCACTAACTAATTGTATTTTCTCTAAAAGAAGATTCTTTAAAAACTTACTATCCATTCTCTGTGTTGCTAAAGTAATAAAAAGATAATAATGACCACTCTTCTTACCTTTTAAAAATAAAGTTTTCGTTTCTGTACCAGTTAACCCTAACTCTTCATCTACTTTAGCTGCCACTTCATAATTTAATATAGCTTCATGTGTAACAACCCTTGGATGCAAATTTAACTTTTCTAAAATTTCATAACACTTTTTATTATTCTCATTCATATTACTATTCTCCTTTTTTACCAGTTTTATTTTTTAACGTATTATAATCCATAAAACACCTCTATTAATGATTATTTTGTAACTGTCCAGTCGTTATCAACGTATAAAATCTATCGAGATCTCTTTGAAAATCTGAAAGTGATCCTAAGAACAAAAATGGTGTTCCTATAAACTTTATTTTTTTACCAGAATACCAATCAGATGTCACCCAACAAGTAAGATGGAGAGAGTTTCCAAAGGAACTAATCATAACATGACAAGACTCAGTATAATAATTTCCTCTAGTAGCCACTCTTTCCCTTTGTGCAACATAATAATCAGTATCGACCTTTTCATATTTTAATGCCTTAAAATAATTATCAATCGTACTATCTAAATCATAAATATTAAAATTAATAGGCATCGTAACTTGATCTTCCCCATATTCTAAAACCAAACCTTTTTGAAAATAAAAAATAACAAAAGCAACATAAAAAATAAATAAACAAGCTATAACAAGAGTAACAAACACATAATCAAAAAAACCTGATATAGAAAAAACAACCAACATAGTAAAAGCTGAAATAACAAGTAATTTTAATTTCTTATTATTTTTCCTTTTATTTTTTAATGCATTATAATCCATAGTTTCACCACCTATTATAATTATTATAATAAAAAAAAGTGTTGATAATCAACACTTATTTCTTTTTCACTTTATTTCTTGCTTTAAATCCAATAATACTACTACCTACTAATAAAGCTGTTGCTGAAACACCAAGTCCAACTTCCCGAACTGGTAAATGAGAAAACTCCATAATAGGAAAACCATCATCAGAAATCGTATAATCTTTCATACTAAAGTTAATATCCAAATGCCCTCTCCCATTTCCAGCACCAGAATTAACAGCACTATCAGTAGACTGAGCCATAGAAATACCTTTATCGGCTTCTAATATGGCAGATGGAACCACTTCTTCTAATGGAATATCTTCTTTCGTAGAAGTATACTGATCTCCTCCCGCTACCCATAATTCAAATCTTTCTTCTAATGGATAATTAACCATAGATTGCAAATAATCTAAACCAGATTGATTACAATAAAGACCCGGAGTATGACCTGCTTTAGAAACTTCTTCCATCCATATATTTAACATCGTAGATATATATTCAGAATCAAAATGTTTAGAAAACTCTTCACCACTTGCCATTTCTACATCTAAATACAATGGATAACTAACATCTTTTCCCTCAATAGAATCTAATGCAAATCTAACTTGAGCAAGTTCTTTTTCTTTAAATTCATCTAAAGAAGTGGTATTTACTTTATCATAAGCATTATAAGTATAAATACCAACTGGTATTTCATATAAATTACAATTTTCTATATTATTAGAAAAGCACTCATCTAAACTTAAACCCTCATTACATTTAAGAATTAAAAACGAAAAATTATCTTTCATTGAATCCCAATTAATATTACTACCTTGAGCATAAGATAAATCAGCACCACGAATTGCTTCTTCTAATTGATTAACACCTACTCTTTTACCAATCTCACTAGGAATACGTAAAACCGTTCCCTCTTTTACATCTTCTTCTTTAATATCATTAAACTCTAAAACATCAGAAACACTTAATCCATAACGAAAACAAATATCTCTAAGTTCTTCCCCTTCTAAAACAGTATAAGCATAATCATGATAAAAAGCCGACTCCGTATTATTACCATTAACAGAAATAGCATTTTCTAAATCAACACTAGATCTGATATTACCATCTAAATCTTTTACAACATTATAAGTACCATCATATTGAATTTCTTCACTATCCTGTATTAGAAATGCATCCAAAGAGTCAATTCCAGTATACTCTTTAAAACGACACAAATTACTATCAGTACCATATAAACCAATATAAAGTCCATTACTATTACACTTTTCAATAAAAGCATTAGAATACTTAATAATTGTATCAAGATCTAAATCGGGATTATCTAACAATTGATTAACATCTAAATAAATAGGATAAGAAATATGATTATTTTCCACAATTCCTTTTATATAATCAACGTCTTTATATAATGATCCAAGACTATCTGTATGAATACCAACTCTTAATCCGCAAGCAACATCATATTCATTACAGTAATCAATTTTTTGTTGTTGAAACAAAACTCCATCATGTTCATAATTACCAACATCTAAAACAACAAATTGATCATTAGGAATAAATCCCGGCATAAAATCCTCTCGTCCAACTTCATTTTCAAAATTTGTATCACTAGGTAATGTACTAATTCTTTGAGCAATACTACCTCCAACAAACACCAAAGTACCAGCCACTAAAAACGGCAAGATACGCCTACTAATTTTACCTTCCCAGGCCATAAAGAATCCCCCTTGTAATGCCACGTATTATACTACAAAAACAAAAGAGTGTCAATATAGACACTCTATAATATTTCTTCTTGTGGATTCATAGTAACAACACTAATATTATCAAAATCTATCTTAGAAACAATTTTTTCTAATTTTTTAATACTCATGCCACGAATAACATCTACTTTATTAGGAATTACTTTATGATAACGTATCATATCATCATAAACATTATTAACAGTAGAATCAATATAATCAGCCATCTTAACTTCGTTCGCAATCCATACTTTTTTCATCCGTTCAAAAGTTGCTTCATCTAATCTGTGTTCAGATAATTCCTTCTTCAAAGCCGAAATTAATTTACTAGGATGATTAGAAGTAGCAATAATCATTAATGTTTTATAATTCTCGGTATTATCCCAGTCAAAATAAAAATTATTTAATATTTTCTCACTACGAGCATTTTCTCTAAATAAAGAACTAGAACCCAATAACATTGTACTAAACATCATTAAATATAAATCCAACTCTAAATCATCATAATCTCCTAAATCAGAAACCGCAACTTTTAATCCCATACCAATCTTAGGCACTTGAATATCCCCTGTAAATACTTCTTCTTTACGACGAACACTCTTCTTTTCTTTAATAGGACTAACTTCTACATTTTCTAAGTTCTCTCTACTATCTATTTCTTGATGAATAACTTCCAATGCTTCTTCCATAGGAAAATTACCTACAATTAAAATAAACATATTATTAGGACTATAAAAATTATGATAACAAAGATACAAATCTTCTTTCGTAATCTTATTAATTTCTTCTACACTACCAGCAATATCAACACGTCTAGGATGAACATGATAAATATTTTCTCTCAACTTCGTCTCTAATTGCATATCAGGTAAATCGGCATACATCTTAATCTCTTCTGCAATAATACCCTTTTCTTTCTCTACATTTTCATCGGTATAATAAGGATGATTTACAAATTGTATTAAATAACGTAAATTATCTACAAAATTCTTTGTACCATAACAAATATACTGTGTACTATCATAGGAAGTAGAAGCATTAGAACCAGTACCACTTTTAGAAAAATAAGTAAAAGGATCTTCACCGGATTCTTGTTCAAACATTTTATGCTCTAGAAAGTGAGCAATCCCATCCGGCACTTTTTTAGCTTTCTTCTCTCCTCCAGGAGTAAAACTCGTAATAACAGAACCAAATCTAGTAGCATAACTAATAAAATAATTCTTTTTATCTAAAAAAGGTATAAAAATAACATCTAATCCATTATCAAGCGTTTCTGTATAAGCTGTTAAATCCAAATTCTTTAAATTAACTTTCTTCATGACTATCACCCTCTAACAAAAACACAGTATCCATCTTAATCTTTTTCGCTACTTTCATAATATCATTCTTAGTAACTTTCATAATATTTTTACGTTTATCTTCTAGATCATCTGTACCAAGTAACTCCATCATATAATAATTATCCATAATACGATTAGGATTATCTTCTACTTCATCTAATGCTGTTAAATAATATTCCTTCGCAACTTTAATATCATCATCACTAAAATTACCCTTACGCATATCTAACAATTCTTTTTCAATAAGCTCTAATGTCATATTATAATTTTCTTTATCGATACCTGCACGAATAAACAATACTCTATCTAATTTATTAGGAACAGAATTAATCGTATAACACAAAGAATACTTTTCTCTAACTTCTCTAAATAATTTAGAATCAGCACTTCCTCCTAAAATAACATTATATAAGGTTAATGCATAATTTCTCTCATAATCACTTAATTTATGACACCTACAACCAATTGCTAATTTAGACTGACTAGTTTCCATTTTTTCTTTCGCAAAAATTCTTCTAGCTCTTGGTTTTACATCTTCTAGTAAGTAAGGAACTCTTTGTCTTTTAACTGTTTTAATAGGTACCATTTCTCTTATCATCTTAGTAATTGCCTTAAAATCAAAATCTCCTACTACAAACACATCAACTAAATCACTACGTATCATTTTAGAATAATATTGATATAAACTCTCAGGAGTAATTTTCTCTAAATCTTCTAAATATCCAGTCATACGATAACTAGATACCCTACCCTTATCCATAACTTCAAATAAACGAAGTAAACTGTAACTCGCACCATCTTCTTTAATAGAAGAAATACTAGCTTTCGCATTATTCTTAACAATTTCTAATCTTTCTTCATTAAAAGCATGAGATAATACATCAGGATGAAAAACTATCTCATTCAAAAACTTTAATGACTGATAAAAATTACCTTCTTCTGTATATTTATCATTTAATACAGATAAACAAACCTCTAAATTATTGTAATTACCAAGTCTCGTATTATTCGTATGAATATCTGCTGCATATAAATCCTGTGCCGCAATCGTTAAATCTCTTTTACTAGGATATTTACTACTAGACTGCAACAACATATCACACAAAACATTACGTAATGTAATTTCTTCTTTAACTACAGGACTACGAAAAGAAATACGAACAGTAATTGTCTTAAACTTATCTGTTTTAATTAAATGTAAATGATAACTACCTAAATCTTTATTGATATATTCCATACTTCACCCCAATCTAATTTTCTTTTATCGCAGCTTCTAGTGCCAAAAGAATCATCTGATTCAAAGACGTTTCTCTCTCTTCACTACTTAAACTACGATTATCATAATAAGAATCCACTACAGTCATCAAACAACTAGCTTCTCTTCCTAATTTATGAGCAACATAAAATAATCCAAATGCTTCCATCTCTACAGCTAAAAAATCATCTCCTGGAAAATTAGCTCTAAACTCTTCTTTACTATCAACATATAAATCAAAAACATCACTAGTAATAGTCTTTCCAACTTTAATAGGAATATTACAACTTTTCGCAACATCACAAATATCTTGATTTAATTCTTTACTAGACTCTATATAATCAATATCATGATTATCTAATAACTTATCAAAATAACTCTTACAATAACTACCACTAGATAAAACAACATCTAATATTTTAACATCTTTATGAAAAGAACCACTAGTACCAATACGTATAATCTTTTTAACATTATAAAACTTATATAATTCATAAGAATATATACCAATACTAGGAATACCCATACCAGATGCAAAAACAGTAACTTTTTTACCTTTATAAGTACCAGTATATCCATACATATTTCTAACTTTATTCACTAATTTAACATCTTCTAAAAAATTTTCTGCAATATACTGTGCTCTTAAAGGATCACCTGGCATTAAAACAACATCACTTATATCTTCTAATTTACTTTCTATATGTGGTGTAGCCATAACAACATACCTTCTTTCTACATCTTTTATTATACCAAGAAACCCTAAAAAATAAAACAAAAAGAAGTAACATAATTACTTACTTCTAAACTCTTCATACCAACTTTTAACATGTTCTTTAGCATTATCATAGGTATTACTAACATCACCTAATATTTGTTCTTTTATATTTTGTAACGCTTCATAATTTTCATCCCCTAAATATCCTCGTATAGAATCTATTCCGGATAAATAGATACTATTAACAAAACTAGAAGCAATACGATATCTTTCACCTAATTCTTCTCTCCAACCAGGAACAACTTCATCAACCATACTTCCTAAAGAAGATAAATTATCCATCGTCACTTCTTTTCCTTCTTCTGTTAGCTCATCAAAAGTAACCCCGGAAATATTACCATCATAGAAAATAAAATCAACACCAGATACAAAAACTTCTTTTGCTTTTTCTTTTACCAAGTCTATTTGATTTTGATCAATTAATTGAGAAACTTCTTCCAAATCAGAAGAATAGTAATCAAACGAAGTATCCCCACCACTACTACTAGTAATACTAACATCACTACTAGTATTATTGTCTACAACACTACTACAAGAACATAAAGGAAAACTAATACCAACGCTAACCAAAATAGCTACAAAACTTTTACTAACACGAACATTCATAATATCACCATAAAAAGTATATCACAAAAAAAGAGTATAAAACTACTCTTCTTCATCGCTAGCTTCACTAGTATTATCTAATTGTACCAATACTTCACGAGGTTTAGAACCATTAGGAGGTCCAATAATACCTCTTTCTTCTAATAAATCAATTAATCTTGCAGCACGATTATATCCTAACTTAAAACGTCTTTGTAAAAGAGAAGCACTTGCTTTTTGACTCTCTATTACAAACTGAACAATATCATTATATAAAGGATCCTCATCATTAGCTGCATCCCCTAATTCTTGACCACTAGCATTACTAACATTATGATCACTTGCCTCCAAATTCATCAAAGACTCATCATACTGTGCTTTTTGTTGCTCCACAGTGAAGTCTATAATTCTTTTAATTTCTTCATCGGTAATAAAAGAACCTTGAATACGAGTTGGAGAATTAACACCAATTGGTAAAAACAACATATCTCCTTTACCTAGTAGTTTTTCAGCACCCGTTTGATCCAAAATAGTACGAGAGTCAACTCCAGATCCAACTGCAAAAGAAATACGAGATGGAATATTAGCTTTAATAAGACCTGTAATTACATCAGTAGATGGTCTTTGAGTCGCAACAATCAAATGAATACCTGCAGCACGAGCTTTTTGCGTAATACGAAGAATAGAATCTTCTACTTCTTTAGCTGCAACCATCATCAAATCAGCAAGCTCATCGATAATAATAACGATATAAGGTAAATGAGCCTTTGTTACTCCATCACTTTGATGGTCTTTATTCCATTTATCAATATAAGCATTATAACTTTCAATATTTTTAGTCTTTGTTTCACTAAACGTCTCATAACGACGTTCCATTTCTGCAACCATTTTACTTAACGCAACAGCTGCTTTCTTTGGATCAGAAACAACAGGACACATTAA
>CALVSC010000014.1 GCA_944358855.1 uncultured Bacilli bacterium
AAAACCCCAATTGAGTACAGAACTCAATTAGGGTTTAAATAAATTTTTTATCTGTCTACTTTTTGTTGACAAGTTCAAGAAAACTTCTGACCTTATATTTAGTTATTATTTATTCTTTCTTTAAATGTACAAGATTGACATAGTTTTTCTATCGGTTTTCTATCTTGAAATGATTTCTTTAGTTTTTGATATCTTTCTTTCTTTTCTATTTCTTCCAAGGATTCTTTATAGATATTGCCTAAGTTAATAATCCCATCTGCATCTAGACAACAGGGAACTACTGTTCCATCTACTAAAATAGCTATTTGCGTTTTTAAAGCATAACAATATCCACAACTATTGTGACTTGAAATTTTCGGCCATAGAAACTCATTATCTTTATCCACATAAATTGTGGATGAAATTTTGACGTTCTTTTCAGTTTTTAACTTTTCCACCGTTTCTTGTTGCAAGTTATAAAACTTTTTTAGGTTTTCCACCGTTTCTGTGGACTTTTTATCAAGTTTATTTCCTTTTAATGTCCATAAGCGATAAATAATCACAGTTTCTGGGGATAACTTTTTTACATTTTCAAAGATTTTTCTTTCATAATCTTCTATATTTTGTTCACAGTGTAGAGAAAAATTAATTTTATGTAGTGCTTTACAATCTTTTAATTTATCCACAATTTTAGGAAATAATATACCATTTGTCGTTAAGTTTACTTTTAAATTGTATTTTTCTGCTAGTTTTAAAAAATCTATTATTTGTGGATGAAGTAGGGGCTCTCCTTTTACATGCAAATAAATTGTTTTAGTAACCTTTGATACTTCTATTAATATTTTTTCAAACTCTTCTTTAGTCATAAAACGTTTTTCTCTTTTTACTGGAGAACAGAAAGAACAATTTAAATTACAACAATTGGTTATTTCAATATATACTTTTTTGTATTTGTTCATATTAGTTTCCTGACTTCATTTCAAACAAGATATCACGAAGTTCCATTGCTCTTTCAAAGTCTAAAGCTTTTGCTGCCTCTCTCATTTCTTGTTCTATAGAATCAATTGTCTTTGCAAGCTCTTTCTTAGTCATTTTCTTAGGCTTTTCTGCTGCTTTTTCATCAACGTTACTAATTACGTCACGAATTTCTTTCTCTATTGTCTTTGGTACAATTCCATGTTCTTCATTATATTTTTCTTGAATCTGTCTACGTCTTGCAGTCTCTTCTATCGTCTCTTTCATAGAATCGGTTATTTTATCCCCATACATAATTACGTGACCATTTGCATTTCTTGCACATCTACCTACTGTTTGAATTAAACTTCTTGTACTTCGTAAAAATCCTTCTTTATCAGCATCTAGTATAGCAATTAATGAAACTTCTGGAATATCAATACCTTCACGTAATAAGTTTATTCCTACAACTACATCATATTTTCCAATACGTAGATCATGAATAATTTGTAGTCTTTCTAGGGTTTTTATCTCTGAATGTAAGTAAGCAACTTTTATATCTAATTCTTTTAGATAATTTGTTAACTCCTCGGACATACGAATTGTTAAAGTGGTTACCAAAACTCGTTCGTTCTTTTCAATTCTATCTTTAATTTCTCCTACTAAATCATCTATTTGTCCTTCTGTCTTTCTTACTTCTATCGTTGGATCCAATAGGCCAGTTGGTCTGATAATTTGTTCTACATATTTACCATGAGTATGTTCTAGTTCTAAATCTCCTGGGGTTGCTGAAATATAGATAGCTTGGTTTATTTTCTTCTCAAACTCATCGTATTTTAATGGACGATTGTCTAAAGCACTAGGTAATCGGAAACCATATTCTACTAGATTTAGTTTACGAGCTCTATCTCCATTGTACATTCCTCTTACTTGAGGTAGTGTCACATGGGATTCATCTACCACTAATAAATAGTCTTTTGGGAAAAAGTCCATTAGGGTGGTAGGGGTTTCTCCTTTTTTTCTTCCTGCCATCGGAGCAGAATAGTTTTCTATTCCTGAACAAAATCCGGTTTCTTCTAACATTTCTATATCATAGTTTGTCCTTTGTTCTAATCGTTCTGCTGCTACTAATTTATTATTATCTTTTAACTCTTGTACTCTTTCTTTTAATTCTTCTTTTATTCTTACAATTGCAGCTTTTAATTTATCATCACTAACTACAAAGTGACTGGCAGGAAATAAACTCAAATTTTTTTTGTTTTCTATAATTGCTCCTGTTAAAGTATCTATTTCACTGATTCTGTCTATTTCATTGCCAAAGAATTCTATTCTATATCCTGTTTTATCTTGATATGCTGGTATTAACTCTACAATATCTCCACGAACTCTAAACGTTCCTCTTTTAAAGTCCATATCATTTCTTTCATATAACATCTCTACTAATTTTGTTAACATTTCATTTCTATCCATTTCATCTCCAACAGAAAGAGTCAACATTTTATTTTTATATTCCTCTACTTCTCCAATACCATAAATGCAGGATACACTAGCTACAACAATGACATCATCTCTTGATAATAAACTACTTGTTGCGGCATGGCGAAGCTCATCTATTTCATCATTAATAGAAGAGTCTTTTTCTATATAAGTATCGGTAGAAGGAACATATGCTTCTGGTTGGTAATAATCATAATATGAAACAAAATATTCTACTTTGTTTTCTGGAAATAGTTCTTTTAACTCTGAATAAAGTTGTCCTGCTAGAGTCTTATTATGAGCAAGTACTAAAGTAGGTTTATTTACCTTTGCAATCACATTGGCTATTGTAAATGTTTTTCCTGTTCCTGTTGCTCCTAATAGAACTTGTTCTTTTTTTCCTTCCTTTATTCCTTCTACTAATTCTTTTATTGCTTCGGGTTGATCTCCGCTCGGTGTGAATTTTGATACAAGTTTAAACATACGAATCTTCCTTTCGTCTGTATTTTATCATTTCTCTTTATAGAACTCAATATTGAGTATTTTTTCTGTGAAAGCTTTCGTCTATTCGGCTTAATACTTTTTCTTTTTCTTTTTGATAAGAACATAATATATCTCCCATTGTTTTTTGAGGATTGGTTGCAAAAGAACTGGTTGGAAGATATAATCCTTGTTCATAAATTCTTTCTAAATCATCCATAATAGTGTATCGGTGAAAATCATCATATAAACTTGGTGAAATTTTAAATATTCTATATTTCTTTTCCAAAATCGATTTCATTAATTTAGGATTTCCTTGACTATGAAGTTTTTTCATCTCATCTAATAAATCTAAAACATCTTGTAGAGTGATTCTAGAAAAAGAAGAAAAATAAGTTAGATCATTCAATAAATCTAACCACGGCCCGGAAACACCATAACCTCCACCAAAACATTTTCTATCTACTCTTTCGATACCAATGTCTTTGCTTTTGTGTTGATTATTAATACTATTTTCTTGTAAAAAAGTATTGAAATGAGAATCACATACCAGTCGAATACTACTTAGTCCTCTCATCTTTTCTGAATTAATAACCAACTCTTTTATACGGTGAAAACTCTCTTCATCTTCTATTTGCTTTCTTGATAACATATATGGAGTATCCTTCAAAACTACTGCATTTAAAAGTTGTCTAATTCTTTTTAATGTAAAATAATAGTGATGACGCTCTGTCCTTGAAAAATAAATGTATCGGTCTTGATCCGTTACAAAACGATTCCTCTTTATATCAAAATTATCAAAACTATTATGTCCTTCAAATCTATAATATTCTACGTTTCCTTCATGAATTAATTGCTCTGCTTGTTCTCTATAGGTTGTCATCTATTGATTATCGCCTTTCTTTTTTACCTTTTGGGGAATTTCAATATTAGATAATACTTTTCGCATTGTTCTATCGGCGCTTCTTGGTAAATATAATTTCAACATAAATAATGGATAAAATAAGTTGGGATGTTGAACTAAGAAAGAAGTGAATTCATTTGGTGATTGAAGTTCAAAACTCGGGTTTGCTTCATAAATATATTGACGATATACATCATTGTATGGATGAATATTATTTTTCATCCATGGTTTTATTCCTAATAATCCTGTACTATGTAATATTTTTGGATCTTTTTTTCCTTCTTCAATTTGCTCTACAGGTACACCATATTTTTTACAATATTTACTTAAGTCTTTACCTTTTAAAGCGTAGGAATAAGAAGGCATATTATAGTTTCTTGGTAAACTAGTTACCTTATCTTTTAAGATTATGTTTAAAATGTCTTGATCTGGATATAAAAGATGATCAACTGGATTATTCCTTATAAATTCTTTTATTCTTTCTTGATACTTTTCTCTAAGCCAACTTTCTACATCTAATAAAATAACACCTGAGTTAAAATATCTGTCTACTCCTAAACTTTTTTTGTGACCTAGAGAGACACTATCATCCACGGCGTAAATTGGTTCTGGTTTTTGTTGTAGGGGTGATAAGTCTCCTACTATTATTGTATCCGCATCTAAATATAATAATCTATCTATTTCACTTGTTTTATTACCTAAAACATCTTGAAAGAATAATCTGGCATTTGCAACTTGGGTATTTCTCCATTTTGGTATTCCATATCCAGCTATATCAAACTCTTCTAGTGGATAATCTATTATTTTTAAATTAGGACATAACTCTTTAAATTCTTGTATTAGCCTATAATCATCTTGGTCTAGTCCTTCCGTCATTAGATGAATTGTAATATTTTCTTCTTGTTGAAAATTAGAGTTCATAGCTAAAGAGAGAATAGAAGCTAATGTTATTGTTAAATAATTTTTATCTGTTGTATATAGTACATCTATTTTATTCATACTGTCCTACTTTCTTAAAGTGCTTTTTTAAATTCTTTTGCTTTTCTAGTTAAAGATTTTTCATTATGTGTTGCTAAAGAACTAGGTAGGTATTGATGAGTAGAATTTAAGTCTTTTAGTAAAGGTTCAATTTCAGAAGTTGCCTCATCTAAATTATATCTACCTTGGCTAATTCTTTGTAATGTTCCTAGTAAATACATTCCTGATGGTGTTATAGGATCTAATTCTAATTGACTATCTACTGTTTTATCTAATACATAATAAGTAGAAGCAATTTGATTAGAATCTAATATTCTATAGATTTGATGAGCTTGTTTTTTTGGTATTTTAGATAATATTGTACAAGTCTCATTGTGATTGTTTTCTATTAATGCTTGTTGATTTGGTAATGTACTTCTATATATAAGTGGAATTCTTTGTTGCTCTAGCCTACTGGAAATTAATTCTGATAAATAACCAGAAATAATATTTTTTACATCGCTTGGTTGAAATGGATCACCATCAATTAAATATTTTTCTTGTAATAATTGAATCCAGTTTTTAAATTCTCTTAATTCTTGATAATCTCTATAATCCTCTAAATCTTCTTTTGTAAAATAATTACCTACTACTATATTAGCAGGAGTCATTTTCGAATTAAACAAATTGTTATTTAGTCCTATTCCACAGTTAAAAGCAAAGGTTGGATATGCCTTGTCAGGGTGCATTTCTGTTGCTTTAGGATATTTTCTTAGCATTGGTTGTAATTCATCATCCCAGGCCATAATTTGTGTTGTATCTAAAATATGAACTCCCATTAATCTACTGCCATCTGGTAAATATTGAAGAGAAAAAGCATATGGTTCTAACCCTTCTATTAAAAATGTTCTACTTGTATTAGAGTCTCCATAGGTTTCGTTTCCAAGTTTATGATTTTTTTGAACTCCTCTAGTAATACCTTGGTTTATGATTCCACTAATTTCTTCAAATGATAATTGAATATTTTTAGACATATTATTTCTTTTTGGAAGAGTTACTTTCCAAATATTACTTATTTCGCTTATATCATCTAAGGCTTGTTGACTTAGTTGATATCCTCTATTAATTACTTGGGTTTTAAATTCATCTAATCTTTGTGTATATAATGCTAATTCATCTGGAGTTAGCTCTATTCCCTGTTGAATCATTTGTTTAATTATCTCTTTATAAAAAGAGGGTTCTATTAATGGTAAATGTTGATTAGCTAATTTTTTTCTATAATTTTTGATAAAATTATCAAGTGCTAATAATACAATGTGTTGTTTTTCTGTATAATGAATTTGTTTTCTGCCAGTACCACTTGTTTTTCTAATATGCGTTCTAGCTCTTCTGAATTCTTCAATTTGTAATAATTCCATTATATAATCAAAATTTCTATCGTCTCGCATTAAAATAGCTAAAATATCATAATACGGTCTTGTATCTTCTGTATCTTCATAAATAACTGGGGTAAGGCTATCTAATTGTTTTTCCAACAATTTCAAAAAGTCTTTTTTCTGGCTGTTATCATTTTTTGTAAGTAATCTTCTTTTTACATTAATAACACTCTTAGCAATTCTTGTTAATTCGCTTAATTCATATCTAGGTAGATTTTGCATCTTAGTAAATAGAGCTTGCATCTCTCCTTGTAGAGCCGGAATGTCTTTTTCCTCATATTCATCGGAATCTATTTTTTGTAATAAAGATTGATATTGTGCCTCTATTTCATTTGTTGGAATAATAAACTGTCTTGAATTCATTAATTCTTCTGATGTCATTTCTGGTTTTTCTGTTAATTTCTCTTCTTCTAATTCGACACCTTCTAATCGAACTAATAACTCTAATACTGTTTTGTTCTTTTTCGCTCTGTTAATAATTTCCTCTAACTTTTCTGTAAATGGTTGATATGTTTCTTTTGTTGGCAATGATGGTCTTCTCCATGGATATAATAACGAACGCATACGATTACGGCTTCTTCCTTCTTTTTCTTGTTCTCGCATTTCAGCAACTGTTCCTTCTTCTAGACCTAAAATATTTTGGGCATTTTCCATATATCGATAAGCAATTTCTCTTAAAACATCAATACGATCTCCATGTACTGTTAATCTTTGATAAAATTGAAACAAGTCATGTGTTTCTTCATCTAACCAAAAATCTCCTTCTTCTAATTCAGAAATAATACGATTTCTTTCTTTAATTAATTTATCTGTTGGAGATATTTCTTCTTGCTCCTTAGCTTCTTTTTTTAATTTACTAAGTTTTTCTTGTAGCTCACTTATCTCTCCAATATGGGCTTTCCCTTCTGCTGCTAATTGTCTTTGACCAGTACCTGAATATTGTCTTCTAGATGCCTCGGCTCTTTTTTTAATACTTTTTAATCGTTTATTGATAGCATGTAGTAATTCTGGGGTAAGTTTTACTCCTAATATATCTTCTAACTCATCTAAATTACTTATATGTCTTAATTCTTTAATAGCTTTTTTTACAAGGCTTTTTTTCTTTTCTTTCATACTTCTTATCCTTTTCTATACATGGTTTCTTTGCTTTTATCATACTCTTATAAGTTATAAATTACAATCTTTTATTTTACATCTAAATATGGTATAATATTTAACTCTGAAAGGTGTGATGGTAATGATTATTCCTGTTTATATCAATAATCAAGAATATCATATTCATCCTCGACGTGATTATATCGGAGAAGGCTCTAGTGCCTGGTGTTATAAAGTTGATAGTGACGAAGGTCCTCTTTGTGTCAAAATATATAACGAAGACTATTTAGCTAACAAATTAGAATATCAAAGGTATAATAAATTGGTTTTGAATACTTTTTCTAAGTTGGCTACTTATACAAGGCCTATTCTATTAAGTAAATTTTTAGTTAGTGATGAACAAGGTGATTTCATTGGGTGTGCAAAAGATTTTGTTGATAAAAAAGGAACTGTTAGACCATCTATTAGTGTTTTTTCTTTACCTACCGAAGAAGGAATTGACTGTTTTCGTTCAATAAAAGACAAAATAATTATTTTTAATGAAATGGGAATTGCTTTGGGAGATTGGGCTCTTTACAATGTATTATATGGTTCAGTTCAGGGAGATAATAGTGAGCTCTTTATAGTGGATGATGGTGATTATCAATTTTCTAAATATTGTTGGAGATTGAACAACTTACAGTTAAATCATTTGGTTGAAGACTTGACGGAGGATTATTTGGCAGATTATGGATTTCAGGAATGTTTTCCTAATATTAATAGTGATATTCACGCTACGCATTGTGCTATTCAATTTTTAGAGGAAATTGGTGAAGGGCATCCTACTTTAGGTGAGGGAGCTATTCAGTATGCAAAAAGAAGAACAAAATAAAAGAATGGTTATTGCCATTCTTTTATTTTGGATGCTAATGCTCCTTCTCTTAATATTTCAATATGGTTATTTTCTATTTTAATTAATGTTGATGCTTCATTTTCTATTGTTCCCTCTTCTACTATATAATCTATTTTTTCTCGCATTCTTTTCTCTAGTTGATTAGGATTCATAATTGCATCATGAGAAGAAATGTTGGCACTGGTAGAAATTAGGGGTTTTCCTATTTTATCCATAATATTTAATAATCTTTTATCGTTTGGCATACGTATTGCGATATACGGAGAGTTTGCAGTCAATTTATTTGATACTTTATTACTCTTCTTAAATAATATAGTTAAAGGTCCCGGCCAAAATTTATTTATTATTTTTTTTGTTAATTCTGGAATTTCTAAAGTTAATTCTTTTAACATTTCCATATTAGATACTAGTATTAATAGTGGTTTATTATGATTTCTTTCTTTTACTTCATATACTTTTTCTATTACTTCTTCTTTAGTTGCGTCGCCTATTATTCCATATATGGTGTCTGTTGGCATAATAATAAGTTTTCCTTCATTTATTAATCTTATGAGTTTCTCTTCCATATTTTCACCTCTATATCTAATATATTATAATCTTTTTTTCATAAAAAAAGAAGAGTTAAAACTCTTCTATCTATTATTCCATGAAGATGGAATATTAACATAATTTCTTGGATTTTGAACTCTACTTACATATTGGTTATAACTTAGGCAACCTCCACCTTTATGCCAACTACATGTTGAAATTTCTAGATGTAAGTGTGGTCCTGATGAATTTCCAGTTGATCCCATATTACCAATTGGAGTAGAGGATGAAATAATTGGTCCGTTTATGCTAGCACTTGTTCCATAGCTACCATTAACATATGGAGCAATCGCTGATGAGAAACTTCTCATATGGGCATATGTTGCATAAATGTATCTTCCTCCGACATTATGTCTTAATATTACAATGTAGGCTCCAGCATTATCATATCCTGCAAAGAATAATTGTCCTGTTGCTATTGGATAGATTGTAATTGATTTATTACTTGAACCTAGGTCAATTCCTAAGTGACCATTATTACCAAAATATTGGGTAACATATCCATATTCCATTGGTCTAAAGAATCCATTAGCACTTGGTACAGATCCTCCACCACTACCAGAGGATTGTTGAATACGATATTGACACGCTTGAATATCTTCATTTGCACCGCATCCTAAATCTTTATAATATTTAACATTGGCTTTTGCAGCTTTTATTTGTTCTTCAATGGTTGGCATACCAACTCTAATTTTAGCATTCTCATCTTCTATTCTTTCTTGTTCGCTTGATAGTTCTTCTTGTAAATCACCTAAAGAATCTTGTTTTTCTTTTAATTCTGTTTGTTGTTTTTTATTCTTTTCTATTAATTCTTCAAGTTCTTTCATAATATTATCATTATATTCTGTTAATTGTTCTACAACAGACATACGATATATCATATCTGTTATACTTGTTGCACCAAAGGCATATTCTAGATATACATTTTCACCATTGGCCATTTGATAATATTCTATAATTTTTTTACTTTCTTCACTTTTTTCTTTTATTTCTTCATTACTTTTTACAATTTCATCTTCTAGGGTTGATATATCTTCTTCAGCTTGTTTGATTTCTGCTTCTATTTCTGAAATTCTTTGTTTAATTTCTTTTACTTCTTGTTCATTTTTAGCAAGACGACTTTTCTTCTCTTCTAATTCTTTTGTTAATTCATTTGCTTCTTTTTCAAATTGGCTTATCGTTTTTGCTCCTGTATTGATAGGTAGTGCAATTAAAGAACAAATTACGACAGCTATAATTATAATATATACTGTTTTCTTCATTAGATTTTTAAGTACCTTCTAACGGCTCCAGCACTACCTATCATACCAACTATAATACCAATAATTACTACTATTCCGGCCGTTGTATATATAAATGGTTCTGGTTCAATTAATTGAATTAATTGAGTAAATAAATATCCATCAAAATGTTCATAGAAAGCTAGGTATCCATATGTTGTAAAGATTACTGGGATAATTGAACCTAATAATCCAAGTATCATTCCTTCTATAATGAAAGGTGTTTTAATTGTAAAGTTACTTGCTCCTACTAATCTCATGATTCCTATTTCTCTACGTCTTGCAGAGATTGTTAATTTTATTGTATTAATAATTAAGAATACTGTTACGATTACTAAGGCAATTACAACCCCATATGTTACTTTTTCAATTGAAGAAAATGCATTTATCATTTTATCGACCATTCCTTCTCCATATCTAACAGAGTTTACTTGGTCTAGTTTTTCTATTTGAGTTGCTGTTTTGGCGATTTTTTCTACATTTTTAACTTTTACTTGATATGTATCTTTTAATGGACTTTCAGAGTCATCCCATTCATCTAAAACAGTTTCAAATACTTCTGATTCTTTTTGCATTTGTTCTTTTACTTCTTGTTTTGACTCAAATTCAATACTTTTCTTATCAACATTATCTATTTTTCTTAATTCATGTTCTACTTGGTTAATATCATCTTCTGTTGCATCATTATTTAAAAAGATGACTATTGTTAAATCTCTTTCAATTTCTTTCGTAAAGTTTTGAACATTAAATGATGCCATAATCGCAATAGCTACGATAATTAAAGTGATTGTAATACAGGAGATTGAGGCAAGAGATAAGCTAAAGTTCCTGATTACACTTTTAAAGGCGTCTCTAATGCTTCTTCCTAACATTCTAAATATTTTCATCTACATATGTTCCTTTCTTTTTAAAGTTAACCAAGTGACCATCTTTAAGAGTTACAACTTGTTTTTTCATTCTATTAACGATTTCTTTATCATGGGTTGCCATTATAATTGTTGTTCCTCTTGTCTTATTAATTGTATCTAATACCTTCATAATTTCCATACTTCTTTCTGGATCAAGGTTTCCAGTAGGTTCATCACATAGTAGAAGTTTTGGATTGTTAACGATTGCTCTAGCAATCGCAACACGTTGTTGTTCTCCACCAGATAATTGATCTGGATAATTATGTACTTTATTTTTTAATCCAACTTCCTCTAATGCTCGTAACACATTTTTTCTTGTTACCTCTTTCGTTGCCCCAATTACTTCCATAGCAAAAGCTACATTTTCATATACCGTTAACTTGGGTAATAATCGGTAATCTTGAAAGACAATTCCTAGCTTTCTACGAAGTTTATATACTTTTGTATTTCGAAGTCTTGCTACATCTAATCCACCAACAATAATCTGTCCTTTTGTAGGCTTTTCTTCACGATATAGCATCTTTATTAACGTTGATTTACCACTTCCGGATCCACCTATTACGAAAGTAAAAGAACCTTTTTCGATTGCTAAATTTAAATTATAGATTGCAGTTACACCATTTTTATATTTTTTTTCAACATTTTTTAATCTAATTAAGTCCATATTTACCTCCACTCTATTATAAATAATTATACCATATATTTCGACATAACAAAAGAGGAGTTTTGTGAAATCTCCTCATTTATATTATATTGTTTTATTATATATCTTCATTTTTAACTTCATAAGCATCTTCTACGACATAAAAAAGATTGGGGTCAATTAATTTAATACCTTCTGTCACTCGATAGTAATCTCTAGTAGGTATTACACAAAACAAGGTTTGGTTATTTTTATGAAATATTTTTTTTGGTGTATCTAATATCATTGCTTTATGATGAAGTCTATTTATAATATAATCTTTTACTTCTTTACCTTTTTCTGTAACAATAAACATTGCTTTATTGGATGATATTTGTAATAGTACTTTATCAATCATTATGTTATTAATATAAATTAAAATAATAGCATACATCAACATTGACCATCCAAAGAAAAAACTTCCTAAGAAAATAATAATTCCATTAATTACCATACTTGATTTTGTTACTGGAATTTTAAAATGTTCATATAGTATCTGACTTATAATTGGAAGTCCTCCATTACTAAATCCCGTTTTATATATATAGCCATTAGCAATACCACCTATGACTCCGGCAAATATTATAATTAAAAATACATCATTATGGTCAATTGTAATATTGGGTGTAATTAAACTTGTTAGTTTTACAAATAACGGGTATATAAATGTTGCAGCTAAAGATACTATTGTCTTTTCTTTTCCTAAAAACATGGCACTAAATAAAAGACAAATTCCTGATATTAAAAAAATCATTAAGGAAGAATCTATATCATATAAATAGTTTGTTAATATGGCAATTCCATTTACTCCACCTGGTACTAATTCTGTAGGTAATAATAAAAGATTATAGACGAAGGCTAATACTAATAAGCAGGTTAATAATGTTAATATTCTTAAGCCTAAATTTTTTCTGGTGATAATCTTTACTATATCATCTAATACTGTTTCCATCATTCACCTCCAAATACTTCGTAGGCATCTGTAACGACGAAAAAGGCATGTGGATCAATCGTGTTAATTCCTTCTTTTAGTCGATAATAATCTTTCGTTGGTAACACACACATTAATATTGACTGATTGTCATTTGTATATCCACCTTTTGCTTTTATTTCTGTTACTCCATGATTTAAATACTTTATGATATATTCTTTAATTTTCTTTTCTTCTTCTGTTACAATATAAAATTCTTTACTATCAGAAACTCCAAGTATTACTCTATCTGACATAAAACTTATTACATATAAAGTTATTATGGAATACATAAAATGGGTTGGGCCAAAGATAAAAGCTGTTAATAAGACAATTGTACCATCACAATATAGCATACTCTTTCCCATACTTGTTTTTAAATATTTCGATAATATTTGATTAATGATGTCGGTTCCTCCTGTTGTAAAACCTGCTTTGTATATTAATCCCGCACCAAAGCCATATACAACCCCACCAAAGACAGATAATAATAGGAGTTGGTCAGTGTCTATTTTTATATATACTCCAATATCTTTTGTTAAACTAACAAGAATAGGAAAAAGAATAGAGCCTAGTATAGTTGCTTTTGTTTTCTTTTTTCCTAATAAAAAGTAACTAAGTATAAGTAAAAAAAGATTGGCTATTAAAATAAATAAGGAATTATCTATATTAGCAATTCTATTTAATATAATAGCAAATCCTCCTACTCCTCCAGATACAATATTATTAGGAACCAAAAAGAGATTGTAGGAAGTAGCAATTAATAGACATCCAACAAAGAATTGAATATGTCTTTTAACAGCAGATTTAGAATTAATTTCTTTTAATATTTTTATATCTAAATGATTACTTAATAACTTCACTAACTTCCTCACCTCTTTTATACTCTATTTTTTAAGTTTGCTTCAATAAACATATCAATGTCTCCATCTAATACTTTTGAGACATTACTTGTTTCAATATTTGTTCTATGATCTTTTACCATAGAATATGGATGTAAAACATAACTTCTAATTTGGGAACCAAAGTTTATATTCATTTGATCTCCTTTTATATTATTTAATTCTTGTTCCTGTTCTTCTAACTTTTTCATTAGAAGTTTACTTTTTAATACTTTTAATGCTTGTTCTTTATTTTGTATTTGACTTCTTTCATTTTGGCATGTAACTACTATTTTGGTAGGTAGATGGGTAATTCTTACTGCAGAGTCTGTAGTATTTACTCCTTGTCCTCCTGCTCCCGTTGAACGATATACGTCTATTTTTAAATCTTTATCATCTATTTCAATCGTATTATCTTGTTCAATTTCTGGAGTAACTTCTACGGATGCAAAAGATGTATGTCTCCTATTATTAGAGTCAAATGGCGAAAGCCTTACTAGTCGGTGGACTCCTTTTTCATTTTTTAAATATCCGTATGCATTGGTTCCTTTTACTCTAATTGCTACACTTTTTAGTCCGGCTTCTTCTCCATCTTGATAATCCAAAAGCTCGATTTTATATTTTTTTCTTTCACACCATCTTGTATACATTCGATATAGCATTAATGCCCAATCGCAAGATTCTGTACCACCAGCACCAGGATGAATTTCTAAAATACAATCATTTTTATCATAAGGTCCATTCAATAATAGTAATAGATTTAGCTCTTCTGCTTCTTCTTTAATTTTATTAGAGTCATTTTCTAATTCTTGTTTGGTTATATCATCTGACTCTACTTCTAATAGATCAATTAACTCTAGATTATCTTTTACTTTTGTCATTAGATTTTTAATGCTATCTACTGTATTTTTTTCGTCATTTAATTCTTTTATTGTTTCCTCTGCTTGTTTTCTATCATTCCAAAAGTTGTCTTCTTTTGTCTTTTCTTCTAAGGACTTTATTTTTGTTTCTTTAGCTGGTACGTCAAAGTGACCTCCATAAATCATCTAATGTTTTTTTGCTTTGTAATAAACTTTCTTTTATTTCTTTTAATTCCATATTATCCTCCTTTATATTTTATCCTAATTCCACTTAACTATTCAAAATCATAGATAAGGTAACATATTTTTAATATTTTCTCAACTTTTTTAGGTATATTATTTCTTATTTTACGTATATTATTAGTGAGGAAGGTTCACTGTTACGTGTGAAGATCCTCTGTATATAGATATAGGAGCTAAAAAGCTCCTTTTTTATTTATCCATAAAAAAACAGGCATCTTTCATGCCTGATTTTTATTTTACATATTTTAATTCGCCCATACGAGAAGTTGGTACAAATCCTGCTTCTGATGCAATTACATCAGGAATTCTATTAACTACTGTTGCACAAGTAAGTCTTACTGTGTCTGGTTTCTCTATTACCATAGTTGTGTCTTGTTCTCCGCATATTGTCCATGCGTTACGGTCAAATTCATCTTTATTATATACTTTTCCAATACATTCTGTTTCTAATGTGATTCCTTCTTCTGTTTCTGTTGTTACTACAGCACTCATACCTGTTGCCATTCCTGCTTTTACTGTCATATTTAAAGTGCTAGATTCAATATCATAATCATTAAATTGTGGAACACATTTTTGTCTTTGACTAACTACTTTTAATCCTAATTTATCACATAGCCAACCATTGACATTCCACATATAGGATGGAGCATAATCTCCACTTTCTATTACTTTTTGTCTTTCTTCATCACTAATCTCATCCACACTCGCTACTTGCTCTGCAAATTCTTCTTTGGTAAGTCCAGCACCGTGGGCTTTTGCTAAAGCAATTCCATAGTCTTCTACATTATAAGATGAGCTTCCTTTTATTTTTGTTATTTTATGTCCTGATCCAACAATTGTTGCTATTAAATTTCCCCAGTATGCATCTTGATAGCCACTTCCTGTTATAGTACAATTATTTTCTTTGGCAAGAGCATCTATTTCTTTTGTTAATGTTGGATTAGAATTCATTGGATAAAATGCTTCTTCACATGTTGTTATGGCATTAACTCCACACTTTGCACATGTAAGTAATGCATCTTTTACGTCTGCTAATAAACTCATGGTTGTTACAATAACACAGTCTGGCTTTAAAGTTGTTAATAATTCTTCTGCTTTACTAACATCTTCTACTTTAACACCTGTATCGTCTGTTCCCATGATTTCTCCAATATCTTTTCCTATAACTGTAGGATTAATATCTACAGCTCCAACGATTTGAGCACCATTTTCTAATACATAGCGCATAGTATAAACACTCATTTTTCCACATCCATATTGGAATATTTTTAATCCGTTCATTATCTCCCTACCTTTCTTATTTATATTATATCATTTCCTTTTTTATTTAAACAAAATTATAAGAAAAAAGTTGTCAATAATTTCTTTTATTGACAACTTTTATTAAACTCTATCATATCCCCACCAGTCAGGTATTAAGTCTTCTAATTTTATTATTTCTACTGGATTTAGATTTCTTAAAATTTCAATGTCTTTACTATTCTTTGATAATTGCATTAAATATTCTCTACATGCACCACATGGAGACCCTACTTTTCCCTTTGAGTCTACACATACTAGTTTTACAATTTCATTTTCTCCATTTGTTAACATATTAGCAATGGCATTTCTTTCTCCGCACATACCTAGTGTGGAAGCGGTATCAATACATACACCTGTATAGATATTGTGATTTTTTGTTAGTATAGCTGCCCCTACGGAACCAGCGCTTATCATACCAGAGACTTCTCTTGGATTTCTGACACTTTGAGCTTTTTCATAAAGTTCCATCCATATATTATTTTCACTATATAAATACATGATGTGAATAGCATAAACACCATTTTCTTTAATGGCTTCTTCATAACCTTCTAGTTTGGTTACATTTTTTATAGCCTCTTCCTTATCATTGGTAGAAGATGTTGTATATTTAGTACCTTCTAGAGTAAATAATTCTTCTAGGTTGTTATAGTGATTCACTTCTAATACTTTTACAAAAAATTTCCCCATTTCTTTGCTTGTAAATTCAATAACATCATTTTTCTTCATTTTACTATAATCTTTTGGGGAATCTTTTTTATTTGCTCTGATTTCTACTCTTTTTGTTTTATTTCTAATAGCTTTTGCTGCTCTATCATTAATTTTTAATTTCCATATCATATTGTTCTCCTTATAAAAAAAATTCTGTTAATACAGAATTAAAACACAAAATAATATGATAAAAGTGTGATTAATTCTGTATTGCTTTGTAAACTTTTCATCCTTAATCACACTCCTTTCTTGAAATATTGTTTACACATTCACTATATTATAGTTTCTATTTTTTGTCAATTTTCTCCTTTCCATATCGCTTATAAGAAATTATAAATGAAACTAAATTTTTATAATTTAAAACTCTTTTTCCGATATGTCCATCAACCATTTTTGTTATTGTGTGTGGTCTTCTTTGTAATCTATGAAGAGCCCAGTTATCACAATGAAATAATACCCATTGGAAATATGTTAATATTTTTTTGGATTCTCTCAATGTTTTAGTTTTTTTCGTATATGTTTTAACCACATTATCTCCCTGAATAATACTTTCTGCCGCTTTTGCTCCAGAGAATAATGCTTGATAAATACCTTCGCCTGTCATTGGTTCTGAAAAACTGCCAGCATCTCCAACAAATAAAATATGATCTTTGGCATAAGGCTTATGTAATATTGTCTTGTTTGGTAATAGCGCTCCTTTTCTTTTATATTTTTCAATGTTTCTTACACCAATTGATTTTAAAAACTCTTCTGTTATTTTTATTGCGTCTGATTCTTTTTTAGGAAAGCCTAAACCAATATTGTAATAATTTCCTTTTGGAAAACTCCATCCCAATTGATTTCCTTGATAATCAAAAAAAGTCATTGCTTTCGTTCCATCAAAATCTTTCTTCTCTATATCATATTCTATAAATGATACTTTTTGAACAGGTGAAGCATGTAACTCTTTTCTAACATAACTATTTACACCATCAGCTGCTATTAAATATTGATATTCAAATTCTTGATTTGTACTTGTATAAATTATTTTATTATCAAAATCGATTTTTGTGATTTTTATTCCCTCATATATTTTGCCACCATGTTCTTTATAATAATCAATTAAATAACTATCTAATATTTTTCTATCAGAAATTGTAAAATTTGTTTTAACAGAAGATTTTACAATAAACTCATTATTTTTATAAAAGGCTATTTCATTACTAGAATCAATAGTTAAAACTTGCTTTATATCCTTCATTTTTCTTTCGGGCATTAAGTAATGAATAAAATCCAGTGTTTTTTCTGGTAGCAATCCTCCACATACTTTTTCCCTAGGAAAGGTTGCTTTATCTATAATACAACAAGACCTATTTTGTTTTTGTAATGTGATTCCACATGAGCTTCCACTTGGACCTCCACCAATAATAATTGTTTCATATTTCTTTCTTTTTTCCATGATTTCACCCCATCTGCTTTAGTATATCATAGACAATAAAAAAAGTATTCTAAAACTGAATACTTAATCTACAATTTTTTCTTTTTCTTCATATTTATCAATTGCTTTTAATACTTCTTCTTTAGCAGAAATATTAAAATAGAAGTATACTGGAGTATCAGTTAAGATTGTTATTGTATGTTTTCCTACTATTAAAGCACTAATCTTATCCCAACTAAAAATCATTTTAATACCATGGTAGGATTCATCTGTAATTCCATTTTTATCAATTTTAATTGTATTTGAAAAATTCTCTTTTTTTCTTATTTGATAAACAATCCATAAATTTATTAGAGCTTCTACAAAATAAATGGTAGCAATAAAACAAAAAAGGCAAGATAATATAAATAAATTTCTATTTATGTCAGATAAAATAATAAATAAACAACCAACTAATAATAATATTACCACATTAAAACATTTACCTTGCATATAAGTAAATACTTTTGCATTTTTAGTTTTTAATATTTTCTTTTTGTTAACGGCAAAACCTCTTGCTTCATCAAAACAAGCAAAGAAGTTTTTAGAGATGTCTGTTTTTATTTTCATATCAATACTTCCTTATTCTTGTTATTTTTGCTTTAATTATATCACGTTAATATTACAATTTTTATTTATTTCTTCATTTATTAAATTAATACAGATATTTATTTTTTCTTCATCTTCTTTTAAACAACTAGGAAGAGGAGGTCTTACTCCACCTATATCAATATTTTCTCTTTTTCTCAATATTTCTTTTGCTATTGCATATAAATTTGATTTACAACTTGTTAAAATGTCTACAATCTCTGTTATTTTATATTGAAGTTCAGTAGCCTCTTTTATTTGACCATTTTTAAATAACTCATTTAATTTTAAATATAGTTCAGGCATAACTCCATAAGTTCCACCTACGCCACCATCTGCACCCATAATTCTTCCGGCAATAAATTGTGTATCCTCACCATTTAATACAACTAAATTTTTACGTCCATATAATTTAAAGTCACAAATATCTTTTACTTCCATTGCTGAACTTTTAATACCTATTACTTTAGGGTTTTCTAACATTAAGCTTAATAAACTTCTAGTTAATTCTACGCCAGTTAACTGTGGAATGTTGTAAATAAAAAAGTCTGTATTTGGGGCTGCAGATGAAATATCGTTCCAATATTTTGCTATTGCATATTCTGGTAATTTAAAATATATAGGTGGTATTGCAGCTATGGCATCTACTCCTAAACTTTCTGCATGAGCGGCTAGTTCCATACTATCTTTTGTATTGGTTGCTGCTACGTGAGCAATAATAGTGATTTTACCCTTTGCAACCTGCATAACACTTTCTAATATCTGCTTTCTTTCTTCCTTATTTTGATAAATACATTCTCCAGATGAGCCACACACATATAAACCTTTTACACCTTTTTCTATGTAATAATTTACTAAGCGTTTTGTTCCTTCTGAACTTACATTTCCATCTTCATCATAACAAGCATAAAGTGCTGGTATAATTCCTTTATATTTTTCATTCATATATATTCCTTCTTTCTTCTGATTTCATTGTTGTATTTAATTAGAGTATTAATTCTTTTTTATGCTTACTCTATTAAAATTATAATATAATAAAATTTTTAGTTCAAGAATACCATCCTATATATAACATAAATCTGTAAGACTTAAATGCTTTTTTCGTTCTCTTTTTTGTCTCAGGAATCAATTCTTTCTTTCGCTTCTAAAAAAGATAATAGTTCTGGCTTTTTATCTAAAATATAATAAGATTGAGGAACAACAAAATCAGGGAATTTTTGTTGTAACTCACTTAATGGTACTTCCTCTATTAGGGTTATTTCTTCTATTGGAATAGCGTATCCAATATTATTATGTAGATATTCTATCATTCCATTATAACTTCCTGGTTCTTCTTGTTCCGCTATTGTTGCAATTGTTTTTGCATCTCCTACTATTGGTTTTCCAAACCTAATCTTAGCTACTATACTCTTTTTAGTTTTTGATATATAGATATAGGCATCACTTGCTTCTTTTAAGTATCTTGTTCTATATTCATAATTTTTTCTACCTTCTAGCATAGCAATAAAATATTCCTCTCTTAAACTCATTAGAACGCATTTTGTCTTATTGTCAAATAATGACAGTTGTTGATTCATTTTTTCACCTTTCTTTCCGTGTGTTTTATATTTTCATTATCTTAATTTTAACACAAAAAAGAAGGCTTTAAAATGAGCCTCCTCTAAAATTAAAATAAACTGTTTTTTATAACTATTTTTTAAAGGAATTATGCGTTTTTTCCACAGCAGTTTTTATACTTTTTACCACTTCCACATGGACAAGGTTCGTTTCTCCCTATTTTCTTCACTCTTTTTGGGGTCTTTTTAGCTGGTTCTTTTCCCCCTTCGTTGGTTATTTTCTTTTTTACTACTTCTTTTCTTTCAATATTTTGTCTAATTTCCGCTCTTAATAAGAATGTCGTTACATCTCTATCAATCTTTTGTAGCATTTCATCAAACATATCATAGCCTTCCATAGTATAGGCACGAAGTGGATCTTCTTGAGCATATCCTCTTAAGTGAATACCTTCTCTTAAGTGTGACATAGTATTAATATGTTCCATCCAATAATTATCAACCACTTGAAGAGTAATTGCCTTTTCAAATTCATCAGCTATTTCTTTTGGTATCTCTTTAATCTTATCTTCAAACTCCTCAGTTAGGTGCTTTACTAAGAAATCAATTACTTCCTCCTCACTTTGTCCATCAATATCTGCTACCTTAATATCTTTTTTTAATAAGTTCTCATTTACATATCCAGCTATTTCTTCATAATCTTGTTTTGCTAAAGTACCATCTGGTGATAAATGTGATTTTACTAAGTCTTCCATATGATGGCGGAATGTATCTAATACCATTTCATGAATTGATTCACTATCTAAAATTTTATTTCTTTTAGTGTACATAATTTCTCTTTGGTCATTCATTACATCATCATATTGTAATAATTGTTTACGAATGTCAAAGTTATTTCCTTCTACACGTTTTTGTGCAGTACCAATTGATCGGGTAAATGTTTTACTTTGAATTGCTTGGTCTCCTAAGCCCATGGACTTCATCATTTCCCCAATTCTGTCTGATCCAAATCTAACCATTAAGTCGTCTTTCATAGATACAAAGAATTGAGTATATCCAGGGTCCCCTTGACGTCCAGAACGTCCACGTAACTGATTATCAATACGTCTTGACTCATGACGTTCAGTACCAACTACGCATAAACCACCAAGTTTTCTTATATCATCAGACAATTTAATATCTGTTCCACGTCCAGCCATATTTGTTGCGATTGTTACAGAACGTTTTTGTCCAATTTTTGAAATAATTTCCGCTTCACGAGCATGATTTTTGGCATTCAATACTTCGTGAGGAATATGTGCTTTTTTAAGTAAATCACTGATTAACTCACTCGTTTCAATGGCAATAGTACCAATTAATACAGGTTGTCCTTTTTCATAACGTTCTTTTACAAAGTTAATAATTGCCTTATATTTAGCTTCTTTCGTTGCATAAACTAAATCTGGTGCATCAATACGTATAATTGGTTTATTTGTTGGGATTTCAATAACATACATGTTATAAATATTTCTAAATTCTTCTTCTTCTGTTTTGGCAGTACCTGTCATACCTGATAATTTTTTGTACATTCTAAATAAATTTTGGAATGTAATTGTTGCTAAAGTTTTTGTTTCTTGGTTAATTGTTACGCCTTCTTTAGCTTCAATTGCTTGGTGTAGTCCATCAGAATAGGCACGACCTTTCATTAAACGACCAGTAAATTGATCAACAATTACTATTTCATCATCTTGAACAACATAATCTACATCATTCTTCATTGCATAGTTTGCACGTAATGCTTGGTTAATATAATGAACTAATGATGCATTCTCAATATCATATAAGTTCTTAACATGAAATGTTTTTTCTGCTTTTTCACTACCTTTTTCGGTTAATGTAACAGCTTTTGTTTTTTCATCATATACATAATCATCTTTTTGAGATAACCCTTTCGCAAAACGGTCTGCATCAATATATAAATTAGCACTGTTCATTTGGCCACCTGAAATAATTAATGGTGTTCTTGCTTCATCAATTAAAACAGAGTCTACCTCATCGATAATTGCAAAATTAAGTGGTCTTTGTACACGATCTTCTTTACGAATTACCATATTATCTCTTAGGTAGTCAAAACCAATTTCGTTGTTAGTAGAATATAAAATATCACAGTTATAGGCTTCTTGTTTTTCTTTCGCCGTTAAATCTCTAGTGTTAACTCCTACTGTTAAACCTAAGAATCGATAGATATTACCCATCCATTCAGCATCACGGCCTGCTAAATATTCATTGACCGTAATAACATGTACCCCTTCTCCTGTTAAGGCATTTAAATAACCTGGAAGTACACAAGTTAAAGTCTTTCCTTCACCAGTTTTCATTTCTGCTATATTACCATAATGTATAGCTAACCCACCAAGGATTTGAACATAGAAATGCTTTTCTCCCAATACTCGGTATGAAGCTTCTCTAGCTGTTGCAAAAGCTTCTACTAAAATATCTTCTAGAGTTTCACCATTTGCAAGTCGTTCTTTAAATTCTTCTGTTTTTGCCTTTAATTCAGTATCCGTTAATTTAGAATATTCTTCATCTAAATCCATTATTTTATCAGCAAGAGTAGAAAATCTCTTTAATTCTTTATATTCATGGTCAAATAATTTTCTTAATAGTTTCATTATTCCATCTCCTTAACTATTTATTTTACCAAAAAAAAAGGAAGAATAAAAGATTATTCTTCCAATTTCTTACTATTCAGCTTCAATTATACCATAGTTTCCATCTGTTCTTTTATATACGACTGCTGGCACATTTGTTTCGCTGTCTTTATACATATAGAATTGGTGACCTAAGAGCTCCATTTGAAGTATCGCCTCTTCTTCATTCATAGGCTTAACCTCAACTTTCTTTCTCTTTAAGACCTTACTTGTTTCTGGCATTTCTTCTGCTTCTATTGCTGAAATAGCAAAATCACGATTCGTCTTTATTTGTTTAGACATCATACGCGTTTTGTTCTTTCTTATTTGTCTTTCTAGCTTGTCGATAGTTTTGTCAACAGCTGCATAGAAGTCGTCTTTTGCTTCTTCTGATCTTAAAATAAATGCTTTTAGTGGTATGGTAATCTCTACTCGTTGCTCATGATTCTTTACTTTTACTATGACCGTAGCACGAACTGTATCGCTATTTTCTAAATATTTATTTAACTTCTCTAGTTTCTCTTCAATATACGCTTTCATAGAATCAGTAATTTTAAGTTTATCTCCATGAATAATAATTTCCATACTATCACCTCCTTATACTTGTAGTATAGCATAAATCAGAAAAAAAAACTACTATTTAACTTCAGTAGTTTCTTTTACTAATTTTACATTTAAGGCTTGGTATCCTTTGCTTGTTTCTACCAACTTAAACTCAACTAGTTGTCCTTCAGATAACGTCTTATAGCCTTCTATTTCGATTGCAGAATAATGTACAAATACATCCTCATTTTCCTTATACTCGATAAAACCATATCCCTTATCGTTATTAAACCACTTAACGCGGCCAACCATCATGACATCACACCTCGTTTCTACCAACTGTTTTATCTCTTTGGTGAAATAAGCATATCATTTTTTTGAGCAATTTTTTATTATTTCCTTAAAAGGTTATTTTGCTTACTTAAACGGTTGCTTTTTTACTTTTTTCGACAAATTTCGACATTTCAAGGAAGTAAAGTTACATTTTAAGGAATTTCCGTTTACTCCTTTTTATTTGGTTTATAATTTTTTGTGTTAGAGGTCGATAAACATATGAAACAAAATTTTCTAAATAGTAGTATGAATTTAATCTGTAAATATCAAAGTTTTTCTGATGATGATCAGAAAAAGTTAAGATATGGATTAGAGGGATTATATCTAACATTAACAAAAACAATAGTGTTATTTATTCTAGCTTTTCTATTGAATATGGTTGTAGAATTTTTGTTAATTTTATTGTTTTTCAACTTTATTCGATTTACAGGGTTTGGATTTCATGCTAAAAAGAGTACACAATGTTTAATTATTTCTATTTTCAATTTTATTGTAATTCCATACTTTTTGTTTCATATAAAAATTACTACCGAAATTCTGTACATTGTCTCAGCAATTTGTATTATTCATTATATACTTTTTGCCCCTGCAGACACAATTAAAAGACCTCTAACAAATTTTAAAAAGAGAATGATACGTAAAACATTGACTGTTTTAATTGGTATTATATATACACTTATTATTGCTTTTTCAAACAATATGTGGCTTAACACTATTTTATTAGCTTCTATGATTATTGAAGCAATTAATATTCATCCATTACTTTATAAGATTTTTAAACAACCTTATAAAAACTATAAGATATTAAACACCAAAAGTGTTTAATAATAAATTAAAAAGGAGTGATTTTATGAAAAAAAGAATTTCTATGGTACTTGCTGCAGTAGCAATGTTAGCAACAGGAGCTGCTAGTTTAGGATGCATGTGGTGGATGGGTGATGAACCTAACTCAATCGATATTTTTAAAGATTAATTACCCTATTATTAATTTAAAAAAGCACCATTTGGTGCTTTTATTTTTTTGTAATTGTTAAGTGTTCTATATAACAATCATCAATTATTTCCTGTTTTTCTTTTAACCAATCATTTTCTTTTATCAATTTCGAGGCAAAATAAAGGCCATTACCTCTTCCGGGACCTTTTGATGATACTCCCTTTTTATTTCTATCTTTTATATTTTTATGCTTTTTAAAAGTATTAGAAAATACAATGTTGACTTTATCCTTTAATTCGTAAACTTCTATTAACAATATTTTCTTTTTACTTTCGACAGATGCTTCAATTGCATTATCAAAATAAATACCTATTAATTTACATAACGTTTTCAT
>CALVSC010000015.1 GCA_944358855.1 uncultured Bacilli bacterium
AGTGGTATTAAAGACCCTAATAAACCAATTGCATCCTTCTTATTCTTAGGACCAACTGGTGTAGGTAAAACAGAAGTTGCCAGAACTTTAGCTTATGAATTGTTCGATGATGAACGTCATATGATAAGAATTGATATGAGTGAATATATGGAAAAGTTCTCTGTATCAAGACTGATCGGTTCTCCTCCAGGATATGTTGGATATGAAGAAGGAGGACAATTAACAGAAGCTGTAAGACGTAACCCATATAGTATTGTTCTATTTGATGAAGTAGAAAAAGCACATCCCGAAGTCCTAAACTTATTACTACAAATACTAGATGATGGTCGAGTAACAGATTCTAATGGTAGAACAGTAGATTTCAAAAACACCATTATTATTATGACTTCTAACCTAGGCAGTGAACACATCCTAAACGGTAATACAGATCAAGTAATGAGTGATGTAAGAGAACATTTTCGTCCAGAATTTATAAACCGTATCGATGAAGTTATTGTCTTTAACCCATTAACAAAAGAGGCCATAGGACATATCCTAAATAAAATAATTACTCAAATAGAAGACAGACTAAAAGATGTTAATATAAAGATTAACCTAACACAAAAAGCAAAAGAGCAATTAATAAACGATGGATATGATATTAACTATGGTGCTAGACCATTAAAAAGACTAGTATCTAGAACAATCGAAACTATGCTATCGAAGTTAATTATCGGTGGAGAAATAAAACCAAACGATACAGTAACAATTGATTATCAAGATGATAATTATAAAGTGACAAATATAGAAGAAGGTAAGTAATTCTTACCTTTTTTTTATGGAAATATGATATAATGAAAAAAACGAAATGAGGGTAAGGTATGGACAAAGTAATAAGTGGAATTAAAGTTAGTGATATATTATATCAAGAATTAAATAATTATTTATTAACAAGAAAGAAACCAATACATGTAGTAGATATTACAACAGGTGATGATTTTGGTGGTAAAATGTATGCTAAAATGAAAAAGAAAAAAATAACAGCCAAAACACCAATTGAATTTGATAGTATTCATTTTGATAATCCCAATATTGATAAATTAGAAAATTATCTAGAAATGCTAAGCAAAGATCCGGATATAACAGGTATTATGTTGCAACTTCCTTTAGCAACTGAATTAAGACCCTATGAAAGAGAAATATTAGACATGATTTCACCATTAAAAGATGTGGATGGATTAACAACGACATCAATGGGACAATTAGCCTTAGGAGAAGACTCTCTAATACCATGTACACCAAAAGGAATAGAAGCACTTCTACAGGCATATGATGTAGATTTAAAAGGAAAGAAAGTAGCAATTATCAATCGTTCTAATATTGTAGGAAAACCCTTAGCATACTTAATGCTACGTAATAATGCAACACCAATTATCTGTCATTCCAAGACCAAAAACTTACAAGAAATAACCCAAAATAGCGATATTGTCATTGCTGCTTTAAATAAAAGAGAATATATTACTGGAGACTATCTAAGAGAAGGGGCTATTGTCATAGATGTAGGTGTTCATCGTAATGAAGAAGGAAAGACAGTAGGAGATGTTGATTATAACAGTGCGATTGAAAAAGCATCACTAATTACACCACCAACAGGTGGAGTAGGACCAATGACCATCTGTATGCTTGCCTATAATGCCGCAAAAGGAGTCTATGGAAATGAAATAGATGATGTCTTACAACAAGGAATAAAAAAAGTAAAAACATTAAAAAAATAATAAAAAGGAGAAAAATATGAAAATAAAAAATATCATAAAAACAATTCTTAGAGGTTTTTTAACGACACTATTAATATTCGCTTTTACTATGATACCATTAGTAATCTTTGTCGAAAAAACTATTAATGAAGATCTAATGGGAACTTATTTAAAAGAATCTATATCAGAAAATATAAAACAAAATGTAACTGCTGACAGTGATTTAAACTTAACGGAAGAACAACAGACAAAAATCCAACAAGAATTAGAAGAAAGTGAATCACTAAATAACTTTATAGAGAAATACCAAGATAAAATATTAAATGATTTTAGTCAAGAAAACTTAAACCCTGAAGAAGTAGATATAGAAGAAGATATAAGACAAATACTATTAGATAATAAAGGTGTTGTAGAAGAAATAACTGGAAAAACTTTTACAGACGAAGAATATGAATCCATAATTAATAAAGAACTAGAAAAAGAAAATCCAAATATTGCTTATCAACAAATAGTAAAAGATACTAAAAATAGTTTAGGAGAAGAAGAAAAACAAATACTAAAAGGATATAACACCATTACTTCTACTGAATTTATTGTAATTGTATCCATACTATCTGTAATATCAATTATTATTATCGCTTTATTAAAGAAACCATATTACAAATGGATTGTCAATATAGCAATCGCAAGTATTGTATCAGCTTTATTAATTGCTTTAGTCGCATCATCTATAGTATTAATTATTAACACAGTACTAAATTCTAACAACTTTACTTATATGGTTTCTGCAACCCCAATGTTAATAACAGCTGGAATTATGATAGGAATTAGTATAATACTTTTTATAGCCAATTATTATTTAGATTTAAGATGGGAGGAAAAAAATGAAGTTTCCTAAGTTTTTAGAAAAAAATGCTGTAATTGGTATAACGGCTCCATCTTGTGGAGTGGGAGACGACATCCCATCTTTTGAAAAATCAATAGATACACTAAAAAAAGAAGGATACCAAATAATAGAAACTAAAAGTGTAAGAAATAAAGGACGTGTTTCTACAACCGCCAAAAATAGAGCTAAGGAATTAGATGAACTAGTAGAAAATAAAGAAGTATCTATGATACTTTGTGCAACAGGTGGAGATTTTCTACTGGAAATGTTAAAATATGTGAACTGGCAACATATTAAAGAAAACCCTAAATGGTTTGTAGGTTATTCTGATCCAACGTCACTACTATACTACATCACAACAACATTAGATATTGCGACAATATATGGTGTAAACGCTGGAAGTTTTGATCAGACAAATCTTCATGAATCTCTACAAAACACCTTGGAAATATGGAAAGGGAACTTGATAGACCAACACAGTTTTCCTCTATATCAAAAAGAAAGAAAAGAGGGTAGTGATGGTTATAACCTAACCGAAAAAGTATATTGGACTACTAGTAAAAAAGTAAAAATAAAAGGAAGAATAATAGGTGGTTGTCTAGACTGTCTAAAAGACATTCTAAATTCTTCCTATGACAATACCAAACAATTTATAGAAAAGTATAAAGAAGATGGTATCATATGGTATTTCGATATTTTTTCCAAAACAGCAGAAGAGACATATCTCACATTATATCAAATGAAAGAATCTGGATGGTTTAATCATTGTAAAGGGATTATCGTAGGAAGAGTATGTTTTCCTAATTGTTTTTATGAAGATTTTTCCTATGAAAAAGCCTTTACAGAACTATTTCCTAATCTACCAATTATCATGAATGCTGATATTGGCCACGTTCCCCCTAAAATGACCATTATCAATGGAGCAATCGCAGAAATTCACTGTGAAAATGGAAAAGGTGTAATAAAACAACATTTATGATATAATATCAATAAAGGAGAAGTAGCTTATGTCTGAAGAAGAATTAGAAAGAACTGGAATTCTACGAGACATCATAAGTAAAGAAGATGAAGAAGAAATGACAATCAACGAAATGATTGAAGAATTCCTAGAACAATTAGACTACTTAGATATCGAACAAAAAAAGAAAGCAAAACTAAAATCTCTAGCCAAACAAATACAGGAAGAACGCGATGAGAAAGCTAAAGAATTTTTATTTAATGAACTAAAAAAGATAGCTAACGAAAAAGATTAGCCATCTTTTTTTGCTTTTTTAAACTTTATATGTAAAAAGCGTGTACACTACAACATAGATTTCATTAGAAGCCTTTAAAAAAGTGAAAAAATTTGTTACAATGATTAACCAAGTAAGGAGGTCTAATATGCAATTTTTAGATAAATTTTATACTTACTTAAGTGAACTAACAACAATCGATAAAAGTTATATTACACTTGTATTTTCAACACTTTTAATCCTTTTGTTTTTTACTTTTGTAAAGAAAATAGGTCGTCGTGCCATAAGAAAGAAAATAGAAGGTAAAAAAGAATATTTTATTAATCAAGCAATTCAAATTATATTAAATATACTAGAAGTTATATTTTTACTATATATCTGGAGTGAATATATCCAAAACATCATGACTTTAATCAGTGTGACATCAGCCGCAATGACTATCGCATTAAGAGAATTAATATTAAACTTCTTCTGTGGTATATATATTAAGATGAAAAGACCATTCCAAGTAGAAGAAAGAATAGAGATAAAAGATATATGTGGAGATGTAATTAATATTACACTATTAAATTTTGAAGTGTTAGAAATCTCTAATAAAGAAGAACATGGGCAATCTACCGGAGTTATTGTTACATTCCCAAACTCTATTGTATTTTCAGAACCAGTAAGAAATATTAATAAAGGATTTAAATATGTCTGGAATGAACTAACTCTAAAAGTACCGCTAGACTGTGATTTGGTAAAAAACAAGCAAGAATTATATCGTATTGTAAATAATATAGAAATTATTAAAAACATTCCTAAGAAAATGAAAGCTCAACTAAATGATTTAGACACTCAAAATAGAATTTATTTTAATAAGTATGATCCCACAGTATACACAAAAATTGTGGATAATCATATAGAACTAACTGTACGTTATCTAATGCATCCTAAAAAAGCAAGATATGTAGAAAGTGTGATATGGAATAAAATTCTAGAAGGATACAAAGAAAATAAGATTGACTTATTTACAGGATCAGCTCCTGCAACAGAAGAAAGCTAAAGGCTTTCTTTTTCTTTATATATTTTACGATTATTAAGAAGTCTTTCGTCATCAGGCAAATAACTTAAAGCAATGTCGACAAAATAAACTGCTTGGGCATATCTACCTAAATAATAAGCACTAATAGATAATAAATCATAAATAGTTTGATCCCAACTAAAAACTTCATTAATATATGTTTTTTGATGAGTAGTAATTTCCAATGCTTGAAAACATAAATTTTCTACTTCTTTATAATTTTCTAGTTCATATTCTAAAAAAGCTTTTTCAACATAACCATCTCTTAAGTACGGAGCTTCTTTAATAGCTAAAAGATACCAAGCTCTTGCCTCATCATAATTTTTAAGTTCCTTATAACATCTACCAATAAATCTCATAGAAGCACATCGCTCATCTTTCCATAAAGCAGTAGGTAAACAAAGATGTTTCTTTAAAGTTTCAATTGCTTTATCCCACATTCCATAATACATATATTCTCGTCCTAAATAATGCATATTACGGTCGTCAAGAGGAGCTTCTTGAACAGAAAGTTCTAATAGGGGAAGATAACTACTTCTAGACTTCGTTGCATCAGGATAATGTTTTAAAATAATATTAGGACAAATAATAACATTTTCATCTCCTAAAGAATAACTTAATACCTCATGTACTGGATGAGTCCAAGAATATCCTTCTTTCTTATGGATTTGATTTAAATAAAAACTAACAACAGGGCGGTCATTACTATCAAGACTCCAATGATAAGTATATTGACACCTTGTAGTGGAATCAGTCCACTGACTCTCTAATATTTTTCTCCAGCCTTCTTCAAAGACTTCATCAAAATCAGTACAAACACAAATATCACAATCATCTGGAACTAAAGCCAAAGATTCATTTCTCGCAACATCAAAACGCCAAGGTTTAATCTCTTTTTCTACAACATGACAACCTAATTGTTTTAGTAAAGGAACGGTTTGATCCGTAGAACCTGTATCTAAAACATAAATCTCATCAGCTTCCTTCATGGACTGATACCATTTTTTTACAAACTTTTCTTCATTTTTAGAAATAGCATACACACAAATTTTCATAAAATCACCTAATTTACTATATGTAAAACACTGAAAAAATAACAAAAAAAATAAGTCAGCAAACTAAATTTATGTTATGATGAAAAAGTAGGAGGCTAAAATATGAAGTGTGTAGCGATTAAAGGGGTAAAAGAGTTTGAAATAAAAGATATCCCTAGACCAACGATTGATCATGATAATGTTGTAATTGAAATTAAAAAGACAGGAATATGTGGATCAGATATTCATTACTGGGTAGCAGGAGAACCTGTAGGCCTTGTCATGGGCCATGAATTTAGTGGAATTGTCAAAGATCCAGGAGCAAGAGACGATTTAAAAGTAGGAGATAGAGTAACTGCTCTACCAATTTCGCCATGTGGACACTGTGAAGCTTGCCAATCAGGTAATCCTCAATATTGTCCAGAAACATGGAACCAAGCAGTAGGACTTTCTCTAACAAATCCAGGAGGACTTGCACCAGAGACTAAAGTAAGAAAAGATATGGTATTAAAATTACCTGATACAGTAACAGATGAAGAAGGTGCTATGGTGGAGCCAACTGCTGTAGGACTTCATGCGATTCATCTAGCAGATATTAAAGTAGGTGCTAAAGTTTTAGTTATTGGTGGAGGAATCATCGGCTTAGTTAGTGCCATGTTTGCTAAAATGGAAGGTGCAAGTTATGTTGCTGTAACAGAAACCAATAAAGAACGTGGAAAAAAAGCTGTAAGATTAGGTGTTGCTGATGAATGGTTTGATGCAAAAGATACAAAGATGGTAGAAAAACTAATGCAAAAAACAAACGGTGGTTTTGATATTGTAATTGATTGTTGTGGAAATTCTCCAGCTGTAGGACAAGCCTTAATGACGGTAGAACCAGGAGGAACCGTAGTCTTAGTGGGTGTATCTTTAGGAACCGTTACTATCCCAACCATTGTTGGAGTAATGAAGGAGTTAACCTTAAAAGGAGCAATTGGATATACCAAAGAAGAATTTCAAACTTGTATAGACTTACTTGCAAGTAAAAAGATAGATGTATTAAAATTTGTAGATGACATTGTAAGTCTAGAAGAAGTACAAAAATCATATGAAAGATTAACATCTGGAACTGATGATGCTGTTAAAATTTTAGTAGATCCAAATAAATAAGAAAAAGTTCTCAATAAATGAGAACTTTTTTTGTGTAAAATTAAGGACCAGTCGGACCGGTTTCTCCAGTTGGACCGGTAGGACCAGTTGGACCAGTAGGACCAGTAGGCCCTTCGGTACCACTAGCTCCGGTAGGGCCGGTAGGACCAGTAACACTAGGACCAGTAGGACCAGTTTCCCCTGTAGGTCCAGTAGGGCCAGTAACACTAGGACCCGTAGGACCAGTTTCCCCTGTAGGACCGGTAGGACCAGTAACACTAGGGCCAGTAGGACCGGTTTCACCTGTAGGGCCGGTAGGACCAGTAACGCTAGGACCAGTAGGTCCTGTAGCTCCACTGATACCTGTTGCTCCAGTAGGACCCGTTGGACCAGTATTACCTGTAGGGCCAGTAGGACCAGTAATGCTTAATCCTGTAGGCCCGGTTGCTCCACTAACACCTGTTGCTCCAGTAGGACCAGTAGGACCGGTTGCCCCAATAGGACCAGTCGGACCCGTAGCACCAATTCCTGTTGCCCCAGTTGGTCCTTGTGGTAAAACTAAATTCAGAACATAGTTAGGACTAACTCCCGTAATATTAGCAGAAGCAGTACTACCACTTGTAACAGTTCCTATGGATAGATTAGGACTAATCCCAGTTGGACCGGTTGCGCCAGTCGCACCTGTTGCTCCCGTGACACCAGTTGCACCCGTTGGACCGGTAGGACCAGGAACAATAGGAGTGTTACTCCAAGTTGCTGTAGCGTTATTCCAGAAATATAAATCTCCTCCAACAACGTAGCTATCCCCATTACTACCAGTAGGGTGAGCAGCAATAAATGTAGCGTAGTCCGAATAATATCCTAAAGTAGAAAGACCACTACCAGCAGGACCAGTCGGACCTGTAGGACCAGTTGCTCCGGTAGGACCTGTAATACCAGTTACTCCCGTAGGCCCTGTAGGAAATAGACAAAAAACAACCTTTGGTCTCTTTGGTCTAGGACGATTTTCACAATCATCATTGGAATTCCAATCTGTAAACATAGTACCTCCTTTCAATATAAAATATGTAAAACTTTGAAAAATAGAGATAATAATTTACCTAATTACATAAAATGAAATGAGGTGAATTATGAAAACGTATACCGTACAAAAAGGAGATACGCTATATGGCATTAGTAAAAAATTTAATACAACGGTAGAAGCAATAAAAAGTCTAAACAACTTAACCACAAACACACTATCCATAGGTCAACAACTAGTAATACCAAATAATGAAAATGAAATAACTTATACCGTACAAAAAGGAGACAGTCTATATAGTATTGCTAAAAAATATAACACAACGGTAAATGAATTAATATCTCTAAATAGTCTAACCACAACAACCTTATATCCTGGAGAAACACTAATAATAAAAACTCCAAAGAAAGACGAGATAGAATACCTAGTAAAGGGAGGAGACAATTTATATAGTATTGCTAAAAAATATAATACGACGGTAGAAGCAATTAAAGAAATAAATAATTTAACATCAAATCTTTTATCTGTTGGTCAAATACTAAAAATTCCTTTAACGAGCCAAACACCAAATTATCAAGAATATGAAGTAAAAAAAGGGGATAGCCTATATAGTATTGCTAAAAAATATAATACGACAGTAGAATCTATCATGAACTACAATAACCTTCCTACCACAATATTAACAGTTGGCCAAATACTAAGGATTCCAAAAATTACTACAGACTCAAATATCATTGGTAAATCCTGTTATGGAACAGGATATGTTACCCCAAAGTACGAAACTTATACCGTAAAAAGGGGAGATAACCTATACTCAATAGCCAGTCGTTTTAATACAACCGTAAATAATATTATCAAACTAAATAACTTAACCTCAACTAATTTATCCATTGGTCAAATTTTGAAAGTGAGGGAAATAACATGAATTTTTTAAGTTTAGAAGAATTTAAGAAAACAGAAAACTACAAAACATTCATTCAAGATAATCCCACAACCGGAAGATTAAAAGTCGAAGTATTTACTGCTTATCAAGCAATTCCTATTTCTGATACCGAAATAATTATTACGAAAGATATTGATAATCAAAAAGTATTATTCTATCGTGGCTTCACAGACGAAAGTGGTATGATTGAAAATATTTTATTACCAGCACCAGAAGAAAATAAAGATTATAAACCAGGAGATACACCAAACTTTACTGAATATGATTTAACTGCAATTCACGAAGGCTTTGAAAGAATAAAAAAATATGATATTGCAATATTTGGTAATCTAGGTATTATTCAATATGTAAAAATGATACCAGATAGTTTGGAGGAAAATACATGAATGTACGACTTCCCATTGTTCCAAGTGAAATAACAGTTCACTTAGCTTCACCTGAAGAAGCTGCTAGAAATGTAACGGTACCATTTCCCGAATACATTAAAAATGTTGCTTCCAACGAAATATATCCAACTTGGCCAGAAGAAGCTATCAAAGCAAATATATTAGCTCAAATCTCTTTTGCTTTAAATAGAGTATATAATGAGTGGTATCCCTCTTTAGGATATAATTTTGATATTACCTCTCTTCCAACTTATGATCAAACATTTAAAGAAAACTCTCAGTTCTTTGAAAATATTGCTACAATAACGGATGAAATCTTCAACGATTACATTGTAAAAGAAGGTCAAGTGCAACCACTATTTGCCACTTATTGTGACGGCCTAAATACAACTTGTGATGGACTATCTCAATGGGGAAGTGTAGAACTTGCTAAAGAAGGGAAAAACTATTTAGATATATTAAAAAACTATTATGGTAATATTGAAATAGTAGAAAACGCAGATGTACGACCAAATATAAAAACCTATCCTGGTTACCCTCTTCGTATAGGTACTGCCGGAAACGCCATAAGAGAAATAAAAGTCCAAATAAATAGAATTAGTAATAACTACCCAGCCATTCCTAAAGTAGAAGAAGAAAATATTTTCTTTACCCCAGACCTAGAGGAAAGTATTCGTATTTTCCAAAAAACATTTGATCTTCCTATAACCGGAGAAGTAGATAAAGCAACATGGTATGAAATAAAATATTTATATAATGCTGTAAAAAGAGTAGCAGACTTATCCAGTGAAGGAATTAATATTGAAGAAGTTACGTTTCCATATGGCGAAACACTAGAGTTAAATGATCAAGGTCCCTATATTAGAGCCCTTAATTATTTATTAAACTTCCTATCTTATTTCACACCAGATATTCCTAAACTAAATCTAGAAGGAGAAACGTTTACCGAAAACACCAAAGAAATGGTCTTATCTTTTCAAAGACTAAAAGGTCTAGAAGAAACAGGTATTGTAAATAATAAAACTTGGAATACGCTAGTAGGAACTTATAATGAAACAAAAGAAAATATCGATGAAGAATATCTATACTATCAAGACAAACTCTATCCTGGTATCTTTCTTTCTAAAGGGATGGAAGGAGACGACATTCTAAATTTACAAAAATTTTTATATACAATCTGTGAAAAAACACATGCAATCCCTGGCGTAATTGTAAATGGTGTTTTTGATGATTTAACAGAACAATCCGTCTTATCTATTCAAAAAAAATATAATTTGCCAGAAAATGGTGTCGTTGGACCGTCAACTTGGCAGAAAATTATTAACTGGACAGAAGAATTATCGGAATAATACAAAAAATATGCTATAATAACTATGATGTAGTACAGAATAGGTAGGGTTATGAATACAGATATTAAAAGAAAAGAAATAGACAAATATTTAAAAAGAGTAAAAGAAAGAAAAATCATAGAATTACTAATTACCAACTACAATAATTCTAATTTTTACGTTTCCTTAGTTTATAATCAAGTAATTGATAAATTAAAAGTATTATATATTCCACTAGATGTATTAGAAAAGAATAAAGTAAAAGAGTATTGTTGTTATCAATTTATGGAAATAAATCCGATGACTTTTGCTTTAAAACAAATAAAAGACAATTTAGTAAATTACACTAAAAACATATCTAGAGATTATAGAAATATAAATATGAATATTATGAACATAGAAATAGATATTTATATGAACGATGAAAAATACGACTTTTATATGACTAGATATTTACCCAAGGAATTAGTATTTCTATTTGAAGCTGTAACATTACTTTTTGAACATGTCCCTAATATTTTAGGAGAACTTGGTAACGAAATATTATCATTAGCAATGAATCAAACAGAAGAAATTAAATATCAATTGAGTATTACCCCAACGGATTTAGATAAATATTTTAAAATAAAGCTTACGACTACCAATATCTCTTATTTAGAAAAAGTAAATAATAAATACTATGCTATCATAGAAGACCATTTATTTATAATAGAATACTTAAGTAATTATTTTAATATTTATGCTGATGATCCAACTCTAGTAAATAGTAACGATACATACACTATATTAAAAGCTATTTTAGATAGAAAAGAAATACCATTTACAAAAATAGAAATAGAAGAAAAAGAGAACAAAAAGTATTACTTATGCTTTAAAAATAAAAAAGGAAAGTTAAAGATAATAAAAAATAATAAAATAACCAATTTATCTAATAATAAAATAGAAGTTATAGAAGATAAAAATAAGTTTTTTGAAGAGTAAAGTCATGATATCATGACTTTAATTTTAAAATATTTTTAGCACTCATCCTTGACAACTGCTAAGTATAATGCTATAACTAAATTGTATAGAAAAAGGAGATGTTAAAATGAGAAAAAAAGCATTTAAATCAGAATCAAAAAGACTACTAGATTTAATGATAAATTCTATTTATACAAATAAAGATATCTTTTTAAGGGAGTTAATTTCTAATGCTAGTGATGCAATCGATAAACTATATTATCGTTCTTTAACAGATAAGAAAATAAAAGTAAAGAAAGATAAATTAGAAATTAATATATCTTATGATAAAGATAATCGTACCTTAGTAATAGAAGATAATGGTATTGGTATGACAGAAGAAGAACTAGATAAAAACTTAGGTACTATTGCTGAAAGTGGTTCTCTAAATTTTAAAGAGAATATGACAAAGCAAGATAAAATTGATATTATTGGACAATTTGGTGTAGGATTTTATTCTGCATTTATGGTAAGTGATTGTATTGAAGTAGAAACGAAATCACCAGATGCCAAAACAGGATATAAATGGATATCTACTGGTGCTGAAGGATATACAATTGAAGAATGTGATAAAAAAGAAAATGGTACTAAGATTTCACTTCATATTAAACCAGATACGGAAGATGAAAACTATAGTGAATACTTAGAAGAATACAAACTAAAAGAACTAATTAAGAAATACTCTGATTACATTCGTTACCCAATTAAAATGGAAGTTACTAATCATGTATTAAAAGATGAAGAAAAACATGAATATGAAGATAAAAAGGAAATAGAAACAATCAATAGTATGGTTCCATTATGGAAGAAAAAAGCAAGTGATGTAACAGAAGAAGACTATAATAACTTCTATATGGATAAATTTAATGACTTTGATAAACCATTAAAAGTAATTCAAACTTCTGTAGAAGGAATGTGCTCTTATCAAGGGTTATTATTTATACCAAGTCATGCTCCATATGATTACTACACGAAAGATTATGAAAAAGGACTAAGTCTATATGCTAGTGGTGTTCTAATCATGGAAAAATGTGAAGACTTATTACCAGACTACTTTAGTTTTGTAAAAGGTGTAGTGGATACAGAAGATTTATCTTTAAATATTTCAAGAGAAATACTACAAAAATCAAAAAGTCTAGCCCTAATTGCTAAAAACATTGAATCAAAAATTAGAAAAGAACTAGAGACAATGTTAAAAGACGATCGTGAAAAATACGAAGAATTCTTTAAAACATTTGGTGTTCAATTAAAATATGGTATTTATAACAACTTTGGACAAGATAAAGATAAATTAAAAGACTTAATTATGTTCCATTCTTCTAAACATGATAAATTAATTACATTAAAAGAATATGTAGAACAAATGCCAGAAGACCAAGAAAAGATTTATTATGCATCAGGTGCCTCTATTGCGAAAATTGACTCTCTTCCACAAGTAGAACAAGTAAAAGAAAAAGACTATGATATTTTATACTTAACAGACTATGTAGATGAATTTGCAATTACAGCCATTGGAGAATATGAGGGTAAGAAATTTACCAATGTAGAAAATGGTGATTTAGACTTAGAAACAGAAGAAGAAAAAGAAGAGACAAAGAAAGTAAACGAAGAAAACGAAGACTTATTAAAAGATATGCAAAAAGAAATTAGTGAAGTAAAAGAAGTAAGATTTACGAATAAATTAAAAACACATCCAGTTTGCTTAACTAGTGAAGGAGACGTATCTATCGAAATGCAAAAAGTCTTTGATGCAATGCCAAATGATATGGGAATTAAGGCACAAACAGTACTAGAAATTAATGAAAAACACCCAATTGCTAAAAAATTAAAAGACTTATACAAAAAAGATAAAGAAGAATTTAAAAAATATACAAAAATTCTTTATAGTGAAGCTAGAATGATTGCTGGACTACCAATAGATAATCCAACAGAGATTTCTAATTTAATATGTGAAGTAATTGCTAAAAAATAAAAAGAGACTGCACACGCAGTCTTTCTTTTTTTTCATAAAATAATATGATATACTCATAATAGGGTGAGGAAGATGAATAAAAAGCCGAGTAAGATATTAATAATAGTAAGTTTAGTGGGCCTATTAATACTAAGTTGTATGGAAGTAACCATATATTTGGAAAACTTAGATAAAACACCACAAAAACTAGTATTAACAGAATATGGAGTAAATAGTAAAATGACCGATGCTATGGTATTAATAACGATTGTAGTACTGGTAATAATATTTACGATTTATTTAATATCGTCTGTTATAAGATATAACAAAAAATTACTAATTATACCGATTATACTTATAGTATCCATACCACTTGTATTAGGAATAATTCAATCAACAAAAGCATACCAAGAGTGGCAAGAAGCAAGTAATCGTTATCAAGAATATATGGAAAAAGTAAATAAAAGATTAGAGGAAGGATAAAGGGGAAGAAAAAGATAGAAAAGATAAATAATAAATGATATAATGATAGAAGAATAGAGAGGGATTAAGATGAAATTAGATGGAAAAGTTGCTATTGTAACAGGGGGAGCCATGGGAAATGGCCTAGGAATTGTAAAAGTATTTTTAAAGTATGGAGCAGACGTAGTAATTATTGATTATTCAGATAAACTACAACAAACATTACAAGAACTACAAAATCCAAAAGTTATGGGCTATAAAGCAGATATTAGAGATAAAAATATGTTAATAGCTGTCGTAAATGATGTGATTGCTAAAAAAGGAAAAATTGATATCTTAGTAAATAACGCTGGTATTGCGAAATTACAACCATTCGCAACCATGCAAGATGACATAAGAGATGCCCACTTTGATATTAATATTAAAGGTACATGGAATATGACTCAAGCAGTAGTACCTTATATGATAAAAAACAATTATGGTAAAATTATAAATCTATCTAGTGTAACAGGACCAATGGTAGCAGATACTGGAGAAGTAGCTTATGCTACGACTAAAGCTGCCATATTAGGATTTACCAAAGGACTTGCGATGGAACTAGTAAAAAACAATATTAATGTGAATGCTATTATGCCTGGATATATTATGACACCAATGGTAGATGGAATTGCCAAAGATTCTAATGCTAGTAATCCACAAAGTGTAATTAATGGAATTGCTGCCGGCATACCAATGGGACGTCTTGGAACCATTGAAGAACTTGGAGAACTAGCAGCCTTTCTAGCAAGTGATGAGGCGACTTATATTACAGGCCAAGGAATCGTAATCGATGGAGCATCCACACTACCAGAAACAAAAAGTGTAGGAGTATAAAAGATATGTAAAACATATCTTTTTTTTATATGAAAAATGATATAATAAACTAAATAATCTTTATAAGGAGAACCTATGAAAAAAATAACGATTCCTAAATACACTTTAGGAGAAGAAATACTAAACTCTATTTCTCATGGATTTGGCGTAGCCCTCGGTATTGTTGCTTTAGTACTAACGATTATCTTTTCAGCGAAAGACCATAATACAATTGGTATTGTATCTTCTTGTATTTATGGAACTACGATGATAATAATGTACTTAATTAGTTGTATATACCATGCCCTAAGCCCCAAACTAAAAGCGAAAAAAGTATTTCGCGTCTTAGACCACTGCTACATCTATTTATTTATCGCCGGATGTTACACACCATATTGCCTTAGTTTAATAGGAGGAAGCACGGGTTGGATAATCTTTGCCATTATTTGGACTTGTGCCGTTATTGGTGTAATATTAAACGCTATTAACCTAGAAAAATTCCAAATACCATCGATGATTATGTATCTATTAATGGGCTGGATGATCATATTTTCTTATGACAGTATTTCCGCGCTTTTACCAACACCAGGACTAGTTCTTTTAATATTAGGTGGCATCTCTTATACATTAGGAGCTATACTATATGGAATCGGTGCTAAAAAACGATATTTTCACTCTGTTTTTCACTTCTTTGTTCTTCTTGGATCAACTCTTCAATTTTTTAGTATTCTATTTTATGCGATTTAAGAGAAAACGACGTGTTTTCTCTTTTTTTTCACAAAAAAATGATATAATACAATTATAGATAGGAGGGATATCGTGGCCTATATTGAATTTAAAAATGTAAACAAATTTTATGGAGAAAAAGAGTCCTTAGTAAAAGCACTAAACGAAGCTTCTTTTTCCATTGAAAAAGGAGAACTAGTTGTAATTCTAGGACCATCTGGAGCAGGCAAAACAACAGCTTTAAATATATTAGGAGGGATGGATAAACCAACATCGGGTGAAGTTTTAATTGATGGCAAAGATATCACAAAATACTCCAACAAAGAACTAATTAAATACAGAAGAAATGACATTGGTTTTGTTTTTCAATTTTATAACTTAGTCCAAAACTTAACAGCTTTAGAAAATGTAGAGCTAGCAACCGAAATATGTAAAAAGCACCTTTCTCCTAAGAAAACCCTAAAAGCAGTAGGACTAGAAAATCGTCTAAAAAACTTTCCAGCTCAATTATCCGGAGGAGAACAACAACGAGTAGCGATTGCTAGAGCAGTAGCAAAAAGCCCCAAAATATTACTAGCTGACGAGCCCACGGGAGCCTTAGATGACGAAACCGGAAAACAAATATTAAAAGTTTTAGAAAATCTATCTAGAGAAGATAAAATGACCGTAATTATTATTACTCACAATAGTGCAATCGCTCCAATTGCAGACAAAATTATTAGATTTAAAAACGGAAAAGCAGAATCGACAACTATCAATGAACATCCACAAAAAGTAGAGGATATTAACTGGTAATGAAAAAATTACTAAAAGAAACTTTTGTCTGCATGATAAAAACCAGTAAACGATTTTTATCCATCTTAGTAATTGTTTTACTAGGAGTAGGATTCTTTGCAGGAATAAGAGCGGTCTCACCAGATATGGAAAAAACACTAGATAGCTACTTTGATAAAACCAATACTTATGATATTATGATTACTTCTAATTATGGAGTAAGTGATGATGTAGTAGAAAAACTAAAAGAAGATTATGAAATAGAAAGTACATATAACTTTGATGCTATCACCACAAAAAAAGATGATTATGCAACAAAAATTTTATCTTATGATAAATCTTCTACTATCAATGAACCAAAATTAATAAAAGGAAAAATGCCTGAAAAAGAAAATGAAGTAGTAATAGACAATGACTTTTCTAACAATATAAAAATAGGAGACGAAATAACAATAACATCGCCACTAGTAAAAGAAAAGACATTGACAGTAACGGGATATGTTGAAAGTCCACTATATATTTCAACTGAAAGAGACGCAACAGATTTACTATCAGGAACGATTGATTACTTCTTGTATATGCCAATAGAAAATATAATAAGTCCTATGAAAACAACAGCTTATATTAAGTTGGATACAAATGAAAGTAGATTTGAAAAAGACTATGATAACTTACTAAAACAAGAAAAGAAAAAAATAAGAAAAGACTTAAAAGAAGAACGCTTAGAGGGCCAAACTTGGTATGTATTAGATATCAATTCCAATGCTGGATTTTATCAATATGAACAAGATACCAAACGAATTGATAATGTGGCTAAAGTCTTTCCATTAGTATTCTTTATTGTAGCAGTATTAATATGCTTAACCACTATGACTAGAATGGTAGAAGAGGAAAGAGGACAAATTGGTACTCTAAAATCTCTTGGCTATAAAGACTCTGCTATTATGTTTAAATATGTTCTTTATGCATCTCTTGCAACCATCATAGGTGGTATGATAGGAGTATTAATTGGCTATCGACTACTACCGGATATTTGCTTTGAAATGTATAAAAACATGTATAGAATAGGAGATATAAAATTAAGTTATTATTCTTCTTTAACATTCCAAGGTATGATGATTGCCTTAGTTTGTACTCTTGGTGCCACAATTTATACTTGTAGAAAGACCCTAAAAGAGTCTCCTGCCAATCTATTAAGACCAGTAGCACCAGCACCAGGAAAAAGAGTACTATTGGAAAGAATACCATGTATTTGGAATCGTCTATCATTTTCATACAAAGTAACAGTACGTAATGTATTTCGATATACCAAACGATTCTTAATGACCATTATTGGTATTGCTGGATGTACCGGTTTAATACTAGCAGGGTTTGGTCTAAAAGACTGTATCGTAAAAATGGTACCACATCAATATGAAGAAATATTTAACTATCAAGCAAAAATTACGTTAGATGAAAACACTACCAATGAAACAATAACCCAATTAAAAGAAAATAACAAAGTAAAAGACCTATTAGAAGTACAAGAAGAAAGCATTACCCTAGATAATAAAGACACAAATCAATCAATTACTTTAATTGTTCCAAAAGAAGATCCAACCGGTTTTATTAATTTACAAGACAGAAAAAGTAATGAAAAGTATCAACTAAAAGATGGAATTATTATTACTGAAAAAATAGCTAATCTTCTAGATTTAGAAACAGGAGACACCCTAGAATTTACAGGAAATAATACATATAAAGAAAAAATAACGAATATAACAGAAAACTATTTATTCCATTATATTTATTTGCCAAAAGAAGATTATAAAGGAACTACTTATAATACCGTATTATTAAAAACAAAAGATATGACAGAAAAACAAGAAAAAAATTTCGCCAACGAACTAAAAGAAATACCAGGAGTTTCTAATATTACTTTTACATCTGCAACAAGACATGTCTTTGATGATACAATGGATAGTTTTGCTTATGTTTCTCTAATATTAATTATCTCTGCCGGAGCCCTAGCTTTTGTTGTACTATATAATTTATCTAGTGTAAATATTAGTGAACGACGTAGAGAACTAGCAACAATTAAAGTGTTAGGTTTTTATGATAAAGAAGTATATCAATATATCAATAGAGAAAATACTATATTAACAATAATCGGTATCTTATTTGGACTAGGTGTTGGAAATATTTTAACGATGTATATAATAAAAACTTGTGAGTTGGATATGTTAATGTTTGATCCAACAATTGCTCCACTTAGTTATCTATATGCTATACTAATAACCGCTGTATTTACCATTTTAGTAAATATAATACTATATTTTTCTCTAAAGAAAATAGACATGATAGAATCACTTAAAAGTGTAGAATAAAGACTGAAAAGTCTTTTTCTTTTTCTCTTTAAAAAAACGAACTTTTGATATATAATGATTAAGATAGGAGAGATGATATGGCAACACTTACAAAAAAAGAAATAAAATTAATGGATAAATATTTTAGAGTTTTAAACTATTTATCTGTAGGACAATTATATTTATTAGATAATCCATTATTAAAAAAACCATTAACCAGTAAAGATGTAAAACCAAATGTAGTAGGGCACTGGGGAACTGCTCCAGGACAAAATTTTATCTATTTACACTTGAATAGAATTATTAAAAAATATAATCTAAAAATGATGTATATTTCGGGACCAGGTCATGGTGGTGAAGCAATGATTGCTAATAACTATGTAGATGGAACATATACGAAGTTTTATCCTAATATTACAGAAGATGAAGCAGGACTAAAAAAACTATTTAAGCAATTTAGTTTTCCAGGCGGAGTATCTTCTCATGTGGCTCCAGAAACACCTGGATCTATTCATGAAGGAGGAGAACTAGGTTATAGCCTAGCTCATGCAGCAGGAGCTGCCCTAGATAATAAAGGATTAATAATTGCTTGCGTAATAGGAGACGGAGAAGCAGAAACGGGTCCACTCGCAACATCATGGAACATTAACAAATTTTTAAATCCTAAGACAGACGGTTATGTTTTACCAATCTTACATCGTAATGGTTACAAAATATCAAACCCTACTATATTTGGTAGAATGACAGAAGATGAAATGGAAGATTTCTTCTATGGACACGGTTGGAAACCATATTTTGTAAGTGCAACAGACCCTCTAAAAGCACATGAAGAAATGGCTAAAACACTAGATAAAATTATAAAAGATATTAAAAACATAAAAGGAAGAGCAACAACAGATCATGAATGGCCAATGCTCGTTTTAACAACACCAAAAGGCTGGACAGGTCCAAAGGAAATAGAAGGAAAACAAATAGAAGGTTGCTTTCGTGCTCATCAAGTACCAATTACAATAACAAGAGATAATCCAATGAATTTACCATTATTAGAAAACTGGTTAAAAAGTTATCACCCAGAAGAATTGTTTGATGAAAAAGGAAGAATATTAAAAGAAATTAAAGAACTAGCACCAACACCATCTAAATGTATGGGAAAAAGTGATTATGCCAATGGAGGAGTATTATTAAAAGAAATTATAACTCCAAACTGGCAAAACTATGCAGTTGATATCAAAGGACATGGACAAATAGATAAACAAGACATGATAGAACTAGGGAACTATATTAGAGACCTATTCGTTTTAAACAAAGAAAACAAAAACTTCAGATTATTTGGCCCGGATGAAGCTTTATCAAATAGACTAAATCATATCTTTGAAAAAGAAAATAGAACATGGAACTCTAAGATTTATGACAATGATGAATACCTATCACCAGAAGGAAGAGTAATGGATTCTTATCTTTCAGAACATGTTTGTGAAGGAATGCTAGAAGGGTATTTATTAACCGGTAGATATGGAGCAATTGATAGTTATGAAGCATTTATGAGAGTAGTTGATTCTATGGTAACACAACATGCAAAATGGCTAAAAGTAACAAGAGAAATACCATGGAGAGCACCAATCGCTTCCTTAAATATTATCCTAACATCTCATTGCTTCCAACAAGACCATAACGGTTATACTCACCAAGATCCTGGCTTTCTTAACCATCTAGCAACCAAAAAGAAAGAAGTAATAAGAATATACTTACCACCAGATACCAACTGTTTACTATCTTGTTTTGATCACTGTATAAAAACAAAAAACAAAATAAATGCCATTGTTGCCAGTAAACACCCAAGACCACAATGGTTAACCAAAGAGGAAGCCAAACTACACTGTGAAAAAGGAATCGGTATCTGGGATTTTGCTAGTAATGATAATGGAAAACCAGATATCATTATGGCTTGTTGTGGAGAAACACCAACACTAGAAACTCTAGCAGCAGTAGACATCTTAAAAAATTGTGTAAAGGATATAAAGATAAGAGTAATTAACGTAGTAGATTTAATGAAGTTATCACCAAAAGAAGAACACCCACACGGACTAACAGAAGAAGAATATAATAAACTATTTACCAAAAACACTCCTGTTATCTTTAACTTCCATGGTTATCCATCTCTAATAAAACAATTAACATATACAAGAGAAAACAAAAATATGTATATTCATGGTTACCAAGAAGAAGGAACGATTACTACTACCTTTGATATTCGCGTTCAAAATGAAATTGACCGTTTCCACTTAGTAATAGATGCTCTAAAGCATATTCCAAGATATCAAAAAACCTCAAAAGTACTAATTGATTGGTGTAATGATATGTTAAAACAACATAAAAAATACATAGAACAAAACGGAGAAGATATGCCATATATTAAAAACTGGCGTTGGAAATAGACACGAAGTGTCTTTTTCTTTTTAAATAATTTTGCTATAATAAAAATAAGAGGGCAATTTATGAATGTAAAATATCCAAAACGATATACCTATATGCCAAAGACCTTCTCCATCTTCAAAAAGAGATAGAATGTTATATTCCTATTGCTTGTTTTATCATAACCAAAAGAAAAAACTATAATCTAGATGAAACAAGTTACATAGACTATGATAAAATACTAAGTCTTTGTGATGAAAAAATGAGGAGTTATTAAAGAAGAAATATGTACAGGGTCAAGAAGGTATGATTGATGATTTTTACACAAGCCAAGCAAAATACATGATGCAAACGACCGAGCCCTTAACGAATAATGCAATAAATGTGAAATAAAGAAAGAAGGAATGAAAAATGAAAGAAGAACTAAAAAATATATTTTTAATGGGACTAGGCGCAATGTCTATGACAAATGAAAAAGCAGAGAAATTAAAACAAGAACTACTACAGAAAGGAGAAGAAATGTTAGAAGCTGGAAAAGTCGCTAACGAAGAATTAAAACATAATATAAAAGAAACACTAAAAGAAAATGTAACAGTGGTAGTACAAGAAGATATTACAAAAGAAAAATTACAAGAAGCTATTTCTAAATTATCAAAAGAAGAAAAAAATGAGTTATTAAAATCTCTAAAGGAAGAAAAACCAAAAGATGAAAAATAATCCTAGTCGTTTAGGAGAAATTATAGCCATTATTAAAAAGTACAAACTAACAAAAGATATCTCACCAGAAAGGGTTCGTTATGCTCTAGAAGATTTAGGACCAACATTTGTAAAAATGGGACAAATCCTATCTTCAAGAGATGACTTAATACCAAAGGAATACTGTCTAGAATTTCAAAAACTAAAACACGCAGTAAAACCTATGCCATATGAAAAAGTAGAAGAGATACTAACGAGAGAATATGATTGTGCTCCAAGTGAAATCTTTGCAAGTATCGATACAACCCCGGTAGGATCTGCATCCATTGCTCAAGTCTATAAAGCAACCCTAAAAACAGGAGAAGAAGTAGCAGTTAAAGTAAGGCGAGAAAATATTGAAGAGTTAATGGAACGTGATGCTAAACTTTTAAAGAAAGTAATCAACCTATTACGCCTTAATAAAATATTTGGAGATATTATTGATTTGGGTAACGTAGTAGATGAAATGTATGAACGTGCAAAAGAAGAAATGAACTTTATAACAGAAAGAAATCATATAGAAGAGTTTCGTGATAATAACAAAGAATTAGTATATATGAAGCCATTAAAAGTATATTCTAAATATTCAACATCTAATATTTTGGTAATGGAATATATTGATGGATATAATATATCAGATACAGAGGAATTAGAAAAAGATGGCTATGATTTAGATGAAATTGGTCAAAAACTAGCCAATAACTATTTAAAACAAGCAATAGATGATGGCTTTTATCATGCAGACCCTCATACAGATAATATAAAAATCATAGATGGTAAAATTGCTTATCTAGATTTTGGTATGATGGGAAGACTATCAAAACACAATAGAACGATTTTAGAAAACTGTATTATTGCCATTGTCAAAAACGATACAAACGAAGTAGCTCATCTTTTAACTCTATTAGATACTGGAAATAAACGTCCAGATTATATGCAACTAAAAGCAGATATTAAAAAGATACTAGATAAAAATAAATCTACAGACATAACGAATATTGATATTAAGGAATTTGTTTCTGAACTATTTATATTACTACGTAGAAACTCTATTACTTTACCAAAAGAAATTACGATGTTAGCCAGAGGAATTGTCGTAATGGAAGGAACACTAGAAAAAATTACTCCTCATATTAACCTTTTAGAAGTATTAACAAAAAAAGTAAACGCTGCAAACGCTATCTTTGGAAAAGAAAAAGTAGAAGACTTTGCTTTATCAACCCTAAAAAGTACAGCAAACTTATTACTAATTCCAAAGGAAGCGCTACAAACCCTAAAAGGTATTAATACAGGAGAATTACGCTTTAATATAGAACTAACAGATTCCAAACATCAAATAGATAGAATAGAAAGAATTGTCCATTTAATCATTATTAGTGCCCTAGATGTTGCCTTTATTATTGGAACCAGTCAAATGGTAATAAAAACAGAAGAGAATCTACCATTTATATTCTATTTATATATGGCAGGTGCTATTATTTGTACAATGTGGTTACTATATAAATTAATTATTTCTAAATTTAAAAACTTCTAGCCTCTTAGAGGCTTTTTTTATTGAAAAAAATAAAGAAAAATGATATAATATAGAAACTTTTAGGGGGAACCATTATGGATAATAAAGTAGGTAATAACTTATATCAAGAACGCCTAGAAAACATAAAACAACAAAAAGAAATATTAGAAGAACTAGCGAAACTATTCCAAAAGATACCAACACCAGAAGAGGTAAATGTTTTTTTTAACCAATATGAATTATCTTACCCAAATTATTACTATATAGAAGCCTTAAAGACATCTTCCTTACCAGCAAATACGCAAGAAAATGTAAATAGATATTATTATGAACAAGATATTTACTATAAAACCCATCCTATGGTATTCTCTAATACCTGGACAGAAAATGATGTAACAGAAGAAGAAAGATGTGAGAAACTAAACTCTGCTATTGTAAATTATATAGATCAAAACCTACCAAAAGATATTACTGACACCCTAGATAAAGCCATCGCAATATATATTTTATTAGGAGATATTGTAAGATATGATTCTAGATATTTATATCATCAAGATTTTGGACAACTAGAAAGAATAGACGATGTTACACCAGATAATAATGAAATTATTTGTAGAAGTTGGGCAATCATATATCAAAAACTATTAGAACACTATCACATACAATCAGATATCTATGGTAAATTCCATCTATCCGTAACCCTTCCTTATAAAAAGACAATATACGATGTAGATGGTTTTGCCTTTGGAGCAGACGAAATATTATCAGATGTTGCGAGAATTCATTTTGGAATTGGAATAAAAGCCTTCAAAGTACTAGAGGTTCCCTCTTGGAATGAAGAAGAAGAGCATTATAAACAACAAGAACTAGAAGAAAGAATAGATAAAATATATAAAAAGTTACAAAGACCAAAAGTAACAGAAGAAGAATTTGCCCAAAGACTACTACATCTAAGTGAAAGACTAAAAAACACTAGTAAAGGACTAACAGAAAGAGAGATAAATAGAAGAATTCAAATATTAAACTGGTTTTATCAAATGCCGATAGGAAAAAGTGCAAACTTAGAAAGATATCAAATGCTAAGAAAATATAGTCATTTTTTATTTGACGACCTACCAGCAAGTGCTATTAGAAAAACATCTGTTTATGAAAAAAGTAAAGAAGATATTTATATAAGAAGTGTAATTAGAGTAGATAGAGAAGATGATGTGTCTTACTTTTTACAAGGACCAGAAGGATTTAAAAAAACCACGAAAGAAGAAATGAAAGAAATGTTAGAAGAGGGTACAATGATACCTAGACACAAACTACAAGCAGAACAATTTTTTGGACTTAATCCACGTCCAAATAAAAGAAAAATAAGAGTTAAAAATTAACTCTTAATTTTTTCAAAAAATTTAGCACTCTCTATTGACAAGTGCTAATAATAGTGCTATAACATAATTGTAAACGAAAGGAAGATGATAAATATGGATTTAATGCCAAGAAGATTTTTTGATGATATGTTTGATGA
>CALVSC010000016.1 GCA_944358855.1 uncultured Bacilli bacterium
ACAGCTAAAGAACAAGTAATGAATTCTTTACAATATGCTTATAGAGATAGAAAACAAAGAAAGAGAGATTTTAGAAAATTATGGATTACTAGAATCAATGCTGCATGTCGTCAAAATGACATTAGTTATTCAAGATTTATTGAAGGATTAACTAAAGCAGGTGTTGAAGTAAACCGTAAAATGTTATCAGAAATAGCAATTAACGATCCTAAAATGTTTAGTGAGTTCGTTAAAGTAGCTCGTGATGGTAAAGCTGGTAAAGTTACTCGTAATGAGGAAGTAATTGGACGTGAAGTAACAGTTACTGCTGGTAAGAGTGATGTTAAAGAAGAAAAAGCTACTGCTAAAAAAGAAGAGAAAAAAGTAGAAAAGAAAGAAGTTAAAAAAGAAGAAGAAACTGCAAAAGTAGATTATTCTAAAATGACAGTTGCTGAATTAAAAGAAGCTGCTAAAAAAGCTAATATTTCTGGTTATTCAACTATGAAAAAAGCTGAATTAGTTGAAGCTTTAACAAAATAAACATATTAGTGAATTTATTTGTCTAGTGCCTTAGGGTGATGAATATTAGAAACTAATAGAAGAAAAAACGAAAAGGAGATTTATATATGGCTATAGTATCAATGAATTATTTATTAGAAGCTGGTGTTCATTTCGGACATCAAAGAAGAAGATGGAATCCAAAGATGAAGGAATACATCTATACTACAAGAGATGATATTTATATTATCGATTTACAAAAAACAGTTAAAAAATTAGAGGAAGCTTATGAAGCAATGAAAGCTATTGCTGAGGCTCAAGGTAAAGTTTTATTTGTAGGAACTAAGAAACAAGCTCAAGAAGCTGCTGAAGAGTGTGCTACAAGAACTAATATGTATTTCGTTAATGAAAGATGGTTAGGTGGAACTTTAACTAATTTTAAAACAATTCGTTCAAGAGTTAGAAAAATGGATGAAATTGATAAGATGGAAGCAGATGGTACTTTCGACTTATTACCAAAAAAAGAAGTTATTCAAATTAAGAAAGAATATGCTAAATTAAATAAAAACTTAAGAGGTATTCGTGAAATGAAGAGATTACCTCAAGCATTAGTAATTGTTGATCCTCGTAAAGAAGAAAATGCAATTAAAGAAGCTCGTATTTTAGGAATTCCAGTATTTGGTGTTGTTGACACTAACTGTGATCCTGATTTAGTAGATTATGTTATTCCTGGTAATGATGATGCTGTTCGTTCAGTTAAATTATTACTTGGTGTATTGACAAATGCTATTAGTGAAGTTAATGGTAATGAAATGATCGATTACGTTAATGATGACGATAAAAATAAGAGTGAAAAGAAAGCTAAAAAAGAAGTAAAAGAAGATAAGAAAGAAAAAGTTGCTCAAAAAGAAGAAAAAGTTGAAGTAAAACAAGAAGAAAAGAAAGAAGAAGTTAAAGAAGAAAGCGAAGATTTATCTTCTATGACTTTAGCAGATTTAAAAGCTAAAGCAAAAGATGCTGGTATTAAAGGTTATTCAACTATGAAAAAAGCTGAATTAGTTGAAGTATTATCTAAATAATTATGTTAAACTAGTATTGGGAGGGGTGGAAGGTTTTCACCCTTTTATTGTATAAAAAGAGGAGGATTATAATGATTAAAGCAAGTGATGTAAAAGAGTTAAGAGAGAGAACAGGGGCTGGAATGCTTGATTGTAAAAAAGCATTAGAAGCTACTGATGGTAATATGGAAAATGCCATTGATTGGTTAAGAGAAAAAGGTATTAGTAAAGCTGCTAAGAAAGAAAGTAGAATTGCAGCTGAAGGATTAACACAAGCAGAAGTTTCTGGTAATACTTGTGTATTAGTAGAAGTTAATTGTGAAACTGATTTTGTTGCTCAAAATGATCAATTTAAATCTTTAGTTTCTTCTATTATTAAAACTTTATTAAATAGTGATGTTACTACTATGGAAGAGGCTAATAAGTTAACTATTGATGGTGGTAATGAAACTATTGAAGAAGCTATTGTTAATTTTGTAGCTAAGATAGGTGAAAAGATTAGTTTTAGAAGATTTGAAAGAGTTGAAAAGACTGATAGTCAAGTATTTGGAATTTATTCTCATATGGGAGGAAAAATTACTGCTGTTGTTGTATTAGATGGTACAACTGAAGAAGTTAGTAAAGATGTAGCAATGCACGTTGCTGCTATGAATCCAACTGCTATTAATCGTGATGGAGTACCAGCAGATTTAGTAGAAAGAGAATCTCATGTTATTAAAGAACAAGTTATGGGTGAAGGTAAACCTGCAGATATTGCTGAAAAGATGGTTACTGGTAGACTTAATAAGTTCTATAAAGAAATTTGTTTAGAGGAACAAGCATTTATTAAAGATTCTAATGTTAACGTTTTAAATTATGTTAAAAATAATGGTGGAACTATTATTTCTATGGTTCGTTATGCCGTTGGTGAAGGAATTGAAAAGAGACAAGAAAACTTTGCTGATGAAGTTATGAGTCAAGTAAAAGGAGCATAATTTAAGGAGTAGTTATGAGAAAAGTAGTAATTCTAGTAATCGTTTGTAGTTTATTTGTTGCAGGATGTTCTCTTAAAAAGACAGAAGAGTTAACGGATGCAGAAAGGTTTGCGAATGAATATTCTATTAGTAGTAATAATCCTTTTTGCTATACTACGTTAGATGATGTTTTAGAATTATTGGAAAAAGATGAATCATTCATTTTGTTTTTAGGAAATTCTGATTCTGAATGGTCTAGTTTAGGAGCTAGAGCTTTAAATAGGGCGTTGAAGAGTGAAGATGTTAAGGTTGTCGATAAGGTATATTATTTTAATCCTAATCGAGTAAAACATAAACAGAGTAAAAAGTATAAACAGTTAAAAGAAAGTCTTTCCTTTAATAAAAATAATTTGCCGATTGTTTTTGTTATTCAAAAGGGAGAAGTTACTGATTATGTAGATTTTTCTGTTCATGAAAATTCTTCTATGGATGATACATCAATTAAACGATTAGAAAGACAGTATATAGATTTAATGTCTGAATATTTATAGAGTGCTTTTATGAGCATTCTTTTTATTTTTACTTTTCTTTGTTTATTATTTATATTATAATTAGTTTAAGGAGAGATGAATTTAATGGATAATGATATTATCAAAATGACAAAAGAAAGTATGGAAAATACTTTAAAAAATTTAGAAAAGAGGTTTGCATCTGTACGTGCAGGTCGTGCTAATCCTTCTAGTTTAGATGGTGTTTCTGTTGAGTATTATGGTAGTATGACACCTCTTAAACAGTTAGCAACTATTTCTGTTCCAGAGGCTACTCAATTATTAATTAAACCATTCGATAGAAGCTGTTTAGGAGCTATTGAAAAAGCAATACTAGCTGCGAATTTAGGATATACTCCTAATAATGATGGTGAAACGATTCGTATTGTTATTCCACCACTTACAGAAGAAAGAAGAAAAGAACTTACAAAACAAGTAAAAGCAATCGCAGAAGATGCTAAAGTATCAGTTAGAAATAATCGTCATGAAGCTTTGGAAATGGTAGAAGATGAAGAATTGCCTGAAGATATGGAAAAAGCAATGGAAAAAGATGTTCAAGATTTAGTACAAACTTATAACAAAAAAATTGAAGAAATGTTAAAAGAAAAAGAACAAGAGTTAATGACTATTTAATCTTTTCTTTTTTTATGTGGGAGGTTTTTATGAAAAAAGATAGTTTTACATTACAAGAAATTGCATTTTTAGTTAGATATGGTTATTTAGATAGTTTAGAGTCTTTAAAACAAGCAAAAGCTTTTTTAGAATATGATAAAGATAAAGTGAAAGATGTTCGTATTTTACCTTTTGTTTCTAAAGAGGGGATTGGTGTAGATTTTTATTTTTGTCCTTTAGAAAGAGAAAAGGGTAGTCTTTTAGATAAGTTTTTGGGGTCTGATAAGAAGAAAATTAGTAAAGTTTCTTATATGTTATCTCAACTACCAGATGATATTTATACTAGCGATGGTGCAAAAGCTCATATTTTAGATGGTAATTCTTTCTTTTCTTTAGCAAATAGTGTGGTTTCTTATCCTTGGTTTTCTGATACATATTCTTTTATTGATAATGAAGGACGTGGTAGTTTAGAAATTTCGCCATTTGAAATGCATTATGAAAATGATGATTGTTCTTTTTCTTATTCAGCGAGTAGTGATTCTATGTATATAGATGGTCATGATAATAGTGTTTTGCAAGGATTACATGAAGTTTTTCCTAGTGAGTTTGATAGAAGTTTATTTTCTTCAGCTTATCAAGAGTTTTTAGATAGAGATGGTTTTTCTAAAAGAGTAATTATTACTCCTGAGCTTGCTAGTTATAGTAGAGCTTTAGTAGATATTGATGAAGTGAAAGATAGTGTAGTTTTAAGGAAAGTTAAATCATAATAAAAATTGTTGTTTTTTTCTTTATCTGTGTTATAATACTGATATCGGTGTTGATTAAGAAGTAGTAGTAAATGAATTCTTTGTAGAGAGTCTGTGATGGGTGAAAACAGGTAAGAATAGTTTATGAATTCGTCTTAGGAGCTCCTATAACAAAATTATAGGCGTTAATCGCGTTAAGATAATGAGGTAGTTAATAACTATAAATTAAGGTGGTACCGTGTATTTATACGCCCTTAAGTTATAGTTATTTTTTTTTGGAGGTTCCTATGATTAAAAGAATGATTTGGGATTTGGATTTTACACTAGCTGTTAGAGATGAAGTTAGTGAAAAGAAGTTTTTAAATGCACATTGTAGTGAAGCAGAGATTTTAGAGTTGTTTTCTTTACTAGATAGTTATGAAGATGTGTATTCTCAATTTAATGTTGAGAGTTTTGCTAGATATTGTTGTCTAACTACTGGTAAAAACTATTCTACCGATTTCTTTCGAGAATGGTTTTCGGTTCATATTAATCACCCTGGTAGAGTAATTGAAGGTGCTGAAGATGTACTTTCTACTTTAAAAAATAGGGGCGTTTCTAATGTAGTTTGTACAAATGATATTACTTCTTATCAACAAGAAAGATTAGATAAATTAGGACTTCTTCCTTATATTGATCAAGTTTATGGTGGAGATATTATGTTAAAACCTAATGTTGAAATATATAAGAAGGCAATGGGAGATTATTTACCAGATGAGTGTGGAATGATAGGAGATAATTTAGTAAATGATGTTTGTGTTCCGAGAAGTTTAGGTATTCAAGCTTATCATTTTAATCCTGATAGTAGTTGTCCATATAGTGTAAAAAGATTAGAAAAAGTAAAGGAGTTAGTATTATGAAAATAGAAGAAATAAAAAATGAAATGTTAAGTGAATTAGATAAAGTTACTAATTTAAAAGAATTGGATGAGTTAAGAGTTAAGTATTTAGGGAAGAAAGGTGTTATTACGGAACTTAATAGTGAAATAAAGAATGTTCCTAATGAAGAGAAGAAAGCTTTTGGACAAAGTGTTAATTCTTTGCGTAATGCATTTTCTGATTCCTTTTCAACTATTAAAGAACGTTTAGAGCAAGAAGCGTTAAATAAACGTTTAGAGGAAGAAGCTATCGATATTAGTTTACCTAGTACGAGGGTTAATCATGGAGCTCCTAATATTTTGGAGAAGTTGATTGAAGAAGTAGAAGATGTATTTATGTCTATGGGATATGATGTTGTTGATGGACCTGAAATAGAAGAGGATAAATATAATTTCGAAATGTTAAATATTCCTAAAGGTCATCCAGCTAGAGATGCTCAAGATACTTTCTATATTGAAGGGGAAGAAATATTACTTCGTAGTCAAACATCACCTGTACAAGTTCGTACTATGTTAAAGGGTAAAGGAGAAGTTCCTGTTAGAGTTATTTGTCCTGGTAAGACTTATCGTAGAGACGATGATGATGCTACTCATTCTCATCAATTTATGCAGATTGAAGGATTACTTGTGGATAAAGACATTTCATTGTCTGATTTAAAAGGAACAGTTGATGTTGCGATGAAAAAGTTATTTGGTAATGATGTAGAAACTCGTTTTAGACCAAGTTATTATCAGTTTACAGAACCTTCTGTAGAGATTGATATTAGTTGTTTTAATTGTAAAGGTAAAGGTTGTAATATATGTAAACATACTGGTTGGATTACTGTTTGTGGTGCTGGTATGGTACATCCTAATGTTTTACGTATGAGCGGTTATGATCCTGAAGTATGGAGTGGTTTTGCGTTTGGATTTGGTGCTGAACGTTTGGCTATGTTAAAGTATGATATCGATGACTTAAGAGTCTTTTATAATACTGATTTAAGAGAAGTGAAACATTTTGATAGAGGGGAGTTAGAGAACGATGATTAGTTTAGAATGGGTAAAAGATTATATTGATATTAGTGATCAGGATTTAGAAGAGTTAGCTGTTAAGATAACAGAAGCTGGTATTAATGTTGAAAAAGTAATTACTAACCATATTGATCATTTAGTTATTGGTAAAGTTGAATCTTGTGTTGATCATCCTAATAGTGATCATTTACATTTATGTCAAGTAGATGTAGGACGAGATGAATTGCAACAAATAGTATGTGGGGCTAGCAATGTACGTAAAGGAATTAAGGTTATTGTTGCTTTGCCAGGGGCAGTTTTACCAGGCGATTTTCTCATTAAAGCTAGTAAAATTCGTGGGGTAGAGTCTAATGGTATGATTTGTGCTTTATTTGAGTTAGGTTTAGAAGAAAAGACAGAAGAAACTTATAATAAAGGTATTTATGAATTAGATGATGGTGCACCTATTGGTAAAGATCCACTTGTTTATTTAGGTCTTGAGTCTACTTTATATGAACTTGATATTCATAAACATCGTAATAATGATTGTTATTATCATATTGGGTTTGCTTATGAAATCGCTGCTATATTAAATCGTAAAGTAACTCTTCCTGATTGTAGTTATAAAGAAGAAAAGGATTCTGTTGATAAACATTTTTCATTAGATGTAGAAACTAAAAAGTGTCCTTATTATTTAGCTAAGATGGTTACTGGAGTTAAACTTGGTGAGTCACCAGAATTTATGCAAAGACGTTTAATAGCTGCAGGTATGAGACCTATTAATAATGTAGTTGATATTTCTAATTACGTTATGTTAGAGTTTGGTCAACCACTTCATTTCTTTGATAAAGATACTTTAGGAGATCATATTTTAGTAAGAGATGCCAAAGAAGGGGAAGAGGTTGTTACTCTTGATGGTAAAAATAGGGTTTTACGCAGTAGTGATATCGTTATTACCGATGGTAATAAACCTGTTTGTATTGCTGGTGTTATGGGTGGCGAAAATACAGAAGTTACCGATAATACTAAGAATATATTAATAGAAGCTGCTATTTTTGATCCGGTTAGTATTCGTTATACAGCAGCTCACTTAGATCTTAGAAGTGAAGCTAGTATTCGTTATGGAAAAGGTCTTAACTATGAATATACGATGATGGCAATGAATCGTGCTTGTCATTTATTGGAAAAGTATGCTGGAGCTACTGTATTATCTGGCATGGTTAGTCATGATGTTGTTGATAAGAGTGAAAAGGTAGTAGAGTTTAGACCAGAACAAGTGGATAAATTATTAGGTATTCGTATTACAGAAGAAGATATGAAGTTTGAACTTGAAAGACTTGATTTTCCATATACTTTAAAAGACGGTGTATTTAGAGTTGTTATTCCTAAGAGAAGACTTGATATTGATCCTAATGTTAATGATATAGCAGAAGAAATTGGTAGACTTTTTGGTTATCAAAAACTGGTTTCTACTTTACCAAAAGTTGGTATTCGTCGTGGGCAATATGTAGGAGATGTTAAATATCGTAAAGCAGTTTCTAAACGTCTTCGTAGTTTAGGATTTAATGAAGTGAAAACTTATACTTTGGTATCTCCTGATATGAGTCGAATGTTTGATTATGAAGGTAAAGAAAAAGTTGTTTTACCTAATCCTATGAGTATTGATAAAAGTGTTGTTCGGACTACTTTGATTCCATCTTTATTAAATGTTTATCATTATAATAAAGCACGTAAAGTAGAGGATGTTGCGATTTATGAAGTTGCGAAAACATATGATAAAAGTTATCAAGAGGAAAGTAAAATTTGTTTCTTAATGAAGGGGAATTATGTTGTTAATCCTTGGAATGGTAGTATGCCAGTAGACTTTTATTTGATGAAAGGGTTTGCTGAAGATATTCTTTGTTATTTTGGATTTAAGAATCGTTATCAATTTGTGAAAGCAAGTTTAGCTGATATGCATCCTGGTAAGTCTTGTCAAATAATGATTGATAAAAAGCCAGTCGGAGTTTTAGGTCAAGTTCATCCTAATATATCAAGTGATGAGATTTATGTTTGTGAGATTTCTTTACAAGCGTTGATGCAAAAAGTGAAACCATTAAAATATAAGGAAGCATCTAAGTATCCAACTATGGAAAAAGATGTAGCATTTGTAGTACCAGTTGATGTTAGTTCTAGTGAGATTGAGGCTACTATTAAAAAAGCAGGTGGAAGACTTCTTCAATCTATTGAAGTATTCGATGTTTATGAAGGAGAACATGTTCCTCAAGGTATGAAGTCTATTGCTTATAACTTAGTATTTATGGCTGAAGATCGTACATTGACAGATGATGAGGTTATGAAGATATTTAATCAAATTATTGATAAAGTTGTTAGTGCTCATTCTGCTGAAGTACGTGACAAGTAGTTGTCTATCGTAAGAGGAAAGTCTATACTTTTCTCTTTTTTTGTTTTATACTGAAGTAGAGTAAAGGGTGTTGTTATAAATGAAGAAGAATGTGGATGTTTTAAGAGCTTTCTTGGGAATATTTTTATGGGTTTCTTTGATAGCTGTTGCTTATTTATCTTATTATGCTTTCAGTCGCTCTGAAATTGTTAGTATAGGTAAGTATGATCCTTTGGTTGTCTTATCTGTAGTTTTTTCTCTTCCTATTTATTTTGTTGTCTTTAAATATAGTTTAAGATTTTTTGAAAAGAATTTAGCTGATGCAAAAAAAGAAGCTGTACTTGCTCCTCAATCAACTGTTGAAGGTATATTAGATCAAAAGACTCGTGAGGCATTAGATAAAGATGGAGATGGCGAGATTATGATTTCTGAATATTATACTTTGACAGAAGAAGAAGTATTACAAAAGATTGTTGCTGTTGATCCAAGGTTTTCAAAAGAAGATTTTTATGCCTGGGTAAAACATTTATATTCTACTATTTTAGAGTCTTTAGATAAACAAAATCCAATTATGTTACGTCGATTTGAAAGTGATTATTTATATCAAAGACATGTTGCGTTGTTTGAAAATATTAAAGAGTGTGGGGCTACTATTTCTAATTATGCTATTAAAGGTGTATTGTTAAAAGACTTTAAAGTAGAAGGTGATAAAGAAATATTAGTGGCTGCATTAAGTGCTTCTATTAATAAGAAAACAAAGTATGATGATAGTTTTAAATCGTATATTTTAACTTTTGCTAGAAAAAAAGGAGTTAAAACTACGGGAACTTTGTTAGACAAAGAAACGAATTGTCCTAATTGTGGAGCAGTACTAGACTTGGATAGTCATGGGGTGTGTGCTTATTGTAAAACAGTTGTTTCTAATGGAGATTATGGCTGGATATTAATTGATATGAAAAGTATTCAATTAGTTGGTGGAAAAAAGGGGATGAATTAATTTTCATCCTCTTTTGTTTTTACTATTTTTAATTTTGTATTTAGTTTTAAATTTTTTACGGTGTTTAATGGTAAGAAGTAAACGTTGTATACTTTTCTCTTGGGAAAAATGTATTTTTCTGATTTCATGTTTTCTACCATGTATAAAATATTATCTTCTTTGTCTGTTAATACTACGTCAATTTTTTGACAAAGAAAGTTTGTTGTTACAAATTTTTTTCTAGGGAATTTTAATCCATAGGTAATTGGTTCTAAATAAAATTTAAAACCTTTGAATCTATCCCAGAATTTTTTTAATTCTATAATTTTTATTTTTTTCCTTTTTACTTGTAAATACATTTTTTCCCTTCTTTCATTATTATTTTATCATGTTTTTGTTCATTTACAAAGTCTGTTATGTGTGTTATTATATATGAGAGAAAAGGAGGTAATAGTATGAGTGGACATTCTAAATGGGCAACGATTCATCGTAAAAAAGGTTTAATTGATGCTGCTCGTGGAAAAGTGTTTCAAAAGTTAGCAAAAGAAATTATGGTAGCAGCAAAAGGTGGTAGTCCTGATCCAGATCAGAATGCAGCGTTACGTTTAGCTGTTGATAAAGCAAAAGCACAAAATATGCCTAAAGATAATATTAATAAAGCAATTGAAAAAGCGAGTGGTGCTGGTAATGCTGAAAATTATGAAAGTATTCGTTATGAAGGATATGGACACGGTGGAGTTGCTTTTATGGTAGATTGTTTAACTGATAATCGTAATAGAACGGCCTCACAAGTACGTAGTGCTTTTACGAAAGCTGGGGGAAATTTAGGTACAGATGGATCTGTTAGTTATATGTTTGAAAGACGTGGTTCTATCGTTATTCCAGCTGATTATGATGAGGATACGATGATGATGACTGCCTTGGATGCCGGAGCTTTGGATTTTGAAAAAGCAGATGAACATTATCTAATTACAACTGATACAGATAGTTTTTCAGATGTCAAAAAAGCCTTAGAAGAAGCTGGAGTAAAAGAGTTCTTAGAGTGTGAATTAACTTATATTCCAAATATGGAAATTACACTTGATGAAGAAGGAGCAGAAAAAGTACATAAACTAGTAGATGCTTTAGAAGATTTAGACGATGTACAAGATGTTTACTATAATCTAAAAGAAGATTAATTGGGAGAGTGGCTATGGATAAAGAGACGCAGTTAAAGAAAATAAATAAAGAATTAAAAATTTATATAAATGAAGCATCTTTTATTTCTAATAGTTGTCGTAATCGCTTAATTAAAATGTTGGGAGTAGAGTTTCATATAACATTACCTGTTGAAGATTTTGCGAATATTGATGTATCAATAGACGAATTTGGGAATATTACGATGCGTGGAGATGTCTATAAACAAACTTCACCCCTTACTTTTTCAGAAGTAGAAGAAAAATATCAAAGTTTCCAAGAAAAAGCAGAGGGTTTGTTAAAGCGTCATAAAAACAAAGCATTTCCTAATAGTGATAAAAATAATGTTATTAATTTATTTATTGTAATACTATTAACAGGATTATTTTTAGTACTTGGTATTTATGGAATTAAGTCTTTATTAAATGGTAACTTTTATAATTTATTTTGGTTATTAGTGATTGTGTTTTCTTTTATTATTCCTAGTGTTAGAGATCGCTTTTCACAAGCATATCATTATATAAAAAGATTATTTAAAAAGTAACAACGAAGGTTGTTCTTTTTTTTTATTGAATTACGAACGAATGTACTATATAATATAGTTAAGGACATTGATTGTTTTTATTATTTATTATATAATTGGTTGTGGAGTTGAAGAATATGTATGATTATATAAAAGGTATTGTTACAGAATTAAAATATAATAGTATTGTTTTAGATAATAATGGGATTGGTTATTTGATTTATGTACCTAATCCTTATGCTTTTGAAGTTGGTAACGAATATAAAGTTTTTGTTTATCAACAAGTAAAAGAGGATGAAGAGTCTTTATTTGGTTTTAAGACGAGAGAAGAAAAAGAGTTGTTCTTAAAGTTAATTAGTGTTAAAGGATTAGGTTGTCGTATGGCTTTACCTATTCTTGCAGTTGGATCTATACAGGGTATTATGGATGCGATTGAGAGAGAAAATATTTTATATTTAAAGAAGTTTCCTAAGATTGGAGAGAAGTTAGCTAGACAAATTATTTTAGATTTGAAGGGTAAATTAGAGTTTATTGGTACTGGTATTACAGATGATGTTGTTGAAAATCAAGAAGAGTTAAAAGAAGCATTGCTTGCACTTGGATATAAAGATAAAGAGATTAAGAAGGTAATTGGACAAGTAGATGAGAATATTAGTATTGAAGAACAAATTAAAGAGGCTTTAAAATTATTGTTACGTTAGGAGTGGTTAGATGCAAGAAGAAAGTGTTATTACAAATTATCGATTAGATGATGATCAGATGATGGATAATACGATTCGTCCAGAGAGTATTCATGAATATATAGGACAAGAAGATGTAAAAGAAAATATTCGTATTTTTGTCGAGGCTGCAAAGATGAGAAATGAACCATTAGATCATGTTTTGTTGTATGGTCCTCCAGGACTTGGTAAGACAACCCTTGCTTTTATTATTGCCCATGAGTTGGGTACTAATATTAAAACTGCGAGTGGCCCTAGTATTGAAAAAAGTGGGGATTTAGCAGCTATTCTTTCTTCTTTAGAACCAGGAGATGTTTTGTTTATTGATGAGATACATCGTATGCCTCGTTATATTGAGGAAATTTTATATCCAGCAATGGAGGATTTTTCTTTAGATATTATTGTTGGTAGCGAAGGAAATAGTCGTAATATTAAGATAGATTTACCACCATTTACCCTTGTAGGAGCTACTACTAGAGCAGGTGATTTATCAGCACCACTTAGAGATCGTTTTGGTATTGTTTCTAAATTACAATATTATACAGTTGATGAGTTAACTAGTATTGTGAAAAGAACTGCTAGAGTACTGGGAGTTGAAATAGAAGACGATGCAGCAGTTGAGTTGGCAAAGAGAAGTCGTGGAACACCAAGAATTGCGAATCGTTTATTTAAACGTGTTAGAGATTTTGCATTAGTTAAAGGAAATGGTGTAGTAGATTTAGATATAACGAAAGATGCCTTAGAGAGATTACAAGTAGATGATTTAGGATTAGATCGTACTGACCATGAATTATTACTTGCGGTTATTGAAAAATTTAATGGTGGACCTGTAGGAGTAGAAGCTTTGAGTAGTTCTATTGGAGAAGAAGTAACTACTATTGAAGATGTTTATGAACCATATTTATTACAAACCGGTTTGCTAAAGAGAACGAGTCGTGGTAGAATAGCAACCGATAAAGCTTATCAAGTATTAGGTATTGAAAAAAAGTAGGGATAGTATGAAAAAATATTATTTTCAAGATTGTCAGACTGCTGATGATGTGTTTTCTGTGATATTGGAAAACGATAGATATTTAAATGCGTTGGATTCTAATCTTATTTCCTATCATTTCTCTTCTTATAATAAATTAGAGGAAGAGGAAAAAAAGAGACTTTTAACGTTTGCAAAGACGGTAGATAAAGAGTTTTCTCCTCTTGGCTCTTCTGGTTATGGAAGACAAAAAATGTTAACAGTTTTAACGGGAATTAGTTTTTTAGCGGATTGTTATGAAGAAGTCTCTTCTTATACAGATCCAGAACTTACGCTATTAGTAAGTTTTTCTCATTTTGTTCCTCCAGAACAATATCAAGATGAAATTCGTCGTTATCCTAAGGATGTTTTGTCGAGTATTTGTTGTTATGATTCTAATATTATGGTTCAAGAAGATATTTTATATTGGTATGATGAAATGTTGGAGCATGGTTTTACGAAACAAGAGTTAGTTAATAGAATTCAAGATGATACGGCCAAATCTTTGGTAGATGAAGCTTATCAAATGGAGGATGATTTTGTTAGTAGACAATTTCATATGTAAATAGTTAGAAAGGAAGGTTATTATGACAGTAGAAGAATTTGATTATGATTTACCAAGTGAGTTAATTGCACAAACTCCTTTAAAAAATAGAGATGAGTCTAGACTTATGGTTTTAAATAAAAAAACGGGAGAGATAGAACATAAACATTTTCGTGATATTTTATCTTATTTAAAGCCAGGTGATGCTTTAGTATTAAATGATACTAAGGTTTTACCTGCTAGATTATATGGTGAAAAAGAAGATACAAAAGCTGCTATTGAAGTGTTACTTTTAAAGAATATAGAAAATGATAATTGGGAATGTTTAGTAAAACCAGCTAGACGTATTAAAGAGGGAACTGTTGTTGTATTTGGTAATGGAAAACTAAAGGCAAAATGTATTTATGTTGGAGAAGAAGGGATTCGTCATTTTACTTTTCTTTATGATGGTATTTTTATGGAAATATTGGAAGAGTTGGGGACAATGCCACTTCCTCCTTATATTCATGAACAGTTAAAAGATCAATCGCGTTATCAAACTGTATATGCAAAAGAATTAGGAAGTGCCGCTGCACCTACAGCAGGGCTTCATTTTACGAAAGAGTTATTAAAAGAAATAGAGGATAAAGGTGTTGCAGTTGTCTATATTACTCTTCATGTTGGGCTTGGTACTTTTCGACCTGTCAGTGTTGAGAATGTAGAAGAACATGAAATGCATAGTGAGTTTTATCATATGAGTCAAGAAGTAGCAGATATTTTAAATGATACAAAAAAGCAAGGTAGACGTATTATTAGTGTAGGAACGACTAGTACGAGAACATTAGAAACAATTATGAGTAGTTATGGTACTTTTAAAGAGTGTAGTGGTTGGACAAATATCTTTATTTATCCAGGATATCAATTCAAGGCAATTGATTGTTTAATTACGAATTTTCATTTACCTAAATCCACTTTAGTTATGTTAGTTTCTGCTCTTGCTGGTAGAGAACATATTTTAAATGCTTATAAAGTAGCAGTTCGAGAAAAGTATCGTTTCTTTTCTTTTGGTGATGCTATGTTTATTCAGTAGAGGTGTTTATGGAACAAGAAATATTAGATGCTTTTTATCATAAAATAATTCCACAAGCTAGTAGTAGTGGTAAAGTTGTTATTGATGGATTTGTTTTTAATTCTTCTTTTTGTTTGTCAAGTCAGGTAGAAGATATTAGAGATGATAGGATGCCAGTTATTCAAATACGCGATAAAGATAGATTTGATAAGGCCTTGGTTCAGTATACGGAAAGTATGTTGCAGTTTTTAGAACAAAATAAGGAATTGCAAAAATGTGATTATTTGTATTTTGAAGGTAATAAAGAAGCTATTATAGAAGCTGCTGTTATGAATGTTTGGTTTAATGCAACAGAAGAGGATTTTCGTGAACCTATTCGTTTTTTAGAATATCGTAACCATTTTTTAACAGATATTACTTGTAATTTAGAGTGTGACAATTTTCATAAGGGAGAAGATATTGACGGAAAAGTTCCTCATCATTATGAATGGTCTATTGGAGTTTGGAATCCATCGGGAAATGAGACTCCTTATGTATTTCGTAGTCGGATGGTAATGGATGATGGTAGCAGTTTAAATCTTCCTAATATCGGTTTTGGATTAGATGGAGATAAAGCTTATGTTTATGCTGTTCATCAAGGAAAAGTGAAAGAGGAACCGTCTAATGGTAAGAAAAAATTAAATCGTATTTTGTATCAAATTAATCGAGGGGTAGTTGACGATTATCCGGATGAGAGTGTTTTAGATGTTTCTGTTTCCAGTATTGCTGCCCTGACAGTTTTTCTTTCTTTTTTACAAGAGACAGCTTGTAATGAAATGATAGTAAAAAGTAATTTTCCAATTCGTACATTAGCAAAAATGAATAATAGTAGAGTAGATCAGGCGGAGTTCGTTAGAATTTGTGAGAATACAATTAATAAATTTTATCGTGATTTTCGTAGGTTGTCTTATCATTTTCCTGAATTAGAAATCACAAGTTATCCATATGAGGTTGATAATTCTATGCATATTGATATCTCTAGTACTCCTTCTTTAGGAGATGATTATATTCATCAAGTGTATCATAGTTTTCATGAACCTGTTGAAATTAAGAAAAAATAATTAAAATTATTTGAAAATTTATTTTCTTTGTGTTATAATTAAAGACGTCTAAGCGATGATCCGCTGTTACTTTTTGATAAGATCATTCGTGAAATATATATTTAGAGAGGAGAACTTATATGAACATTATTGACAAGATTAATCAAAAACAATTAAATCCTAATGTTCCAGAATTCCGTGTAGGAGATACGGTAAGAGTAGATGTAAAAATTATCGAAGGTAAAAGAGAACGTATCCAAGCATTCGAAGGTGTTGTAGTTGCTCGTCGTGGTGGAAGTGTTTCAGAAACATTTACAGTACGTAAAATGAGTAGTGGAGTTGGAGTTGAAAGAACATTCCCAATTCATTCACCAAAAGTTGCTGGTATTACAGTTGTTCGTAAAGGTAAAGTACGTCGTGCTAAACTTACATTCCTTAGAGGTATGGTTGGTGGATACCGTATTAAAGAAAGAGGACAACAATAAGAATAAGGCGAAAGCCTTATTTTTTTCTTTTAAGAATAAAAAAACAGTGATAAAATATTATGTAGAGTAAGGTGATTATATGGAAAAAGAAGAAAAGAAAAAAAATTATTTTAAAGAGTTTTTACCATATTTAATAATAATTATTGTTGTGCTTTTTATTAAAAGTTTTATTATGTCTCCTATTAAAGTGAATGGGGCTTCTATGGATCCAACGTTACATGATAGTGATATTATGTTGTTAGATGAAGTTAGTTATCGTTTTTCTGATATTGAAAGATTCGATATTGTAGTCGTGAAAAGAGGAGATGAATTTTTAATAAAAAGAGTAATTGGTCTTCCTGGTGAAGAAGTAAAATATTATAATAATAAATTATATATTAATGGTAAAAGAGTAAAAGAACCATATAATAGAGAAGAAACTTTTGATTTTACAGCAACTGTTTTTGATGGAGAATATTATATTATGGGAGATAATCGTGATGATTCTACGGATAGTCGAATTTTTGGTGCTGTTAGTAAAGATGATATTATTGGTAAAACTAGTTTAACTATTTTTCCGTTTTCTAGATTTGGTATAAAAGAATGAAAAAGAATGAATTAGAATATGTTATTTCGGCTATAAAAAGTAATCGTGAATTAATGGATGTCTTGGTATTTATTTCTACTTTACATTTACCTAATTTTTATATTGCAGCAGGGGCAGTTTTTCAAACTGTTTGGAATTATCAAGATCAGGTTGATTTAAATTATGGAATAAAAGATATTGATGTTATTTATTATGATAATAGTAATTTAAGTGTAGATAAAGATTTAGATTATTATAAAAAAATAAAAGACTATGTTGATAGTAGGGGCTATTCTTATGATGTGGATGTTTCTAATGAAGCAAGAATGCATTTATGGAAAGAAGAAAAAGAGGGTAAAAAAGTATTGCCCTATCAAAGTAGCGAAGATGCAATAAGAAGATGGATAGCAACTGTTCATGCAATAGGGGTAACCTATGAAAATAATGAAGTGAAAGTGTTTGCTCCTTATGGTGTTTCTGATATTGTCAATAGAGTGATTAGACCTATTAAACATGAAGGTAATAATCCGGATTTATATTATAAAAAAGTAAATGGTTGGAAAAAGAGATTTTCTAAACTTACTATTATAGACTGGTGATTAATTCTCTGGTTTGACAAGCTTATTTTTCGTATGATATAATGTATATGCTTTGTAAGGAGGTACTATACTTATGAAAAGAATTGTTACATTAACTACACGTGATTTAAAAGAAAGTAAAAAGACTGGTGGATGTGGAGAATGTCAAACATCTTGTCAATCAGCATGTAAAACATCATGTGGTGTTGCCAATCAAAAGTGTGAACAAAAAAATAAATAATAATAGTTACCGGCAAAGAAAAGCCGGTATTTATTTTGGAGGTAAATTATGATACATCAATATCAATTAAATGGATTTAATATTGTTTTAGATACTTATAGTGGTAGTGTACACTGTGTAGATGATTTAAGTTATGATATTATAGCACTTTATAATGATAAAGTAGAAAAAGATGAAATTATTTATAAAATGTTAGATAAATATAAAGAGCAAGGGATTACGAAAGAAGATATACTTGATACTTTTTCGGAAATAGATAGTTTAATTGAAAACAGTCAATTATTTACAGAAGATGTTTTTAAAGGGGCTAATTTAGATTTAAAAAAGAGAGATTCTGTTGTGAAAGCAATGTGCTTACATGTTGCGCATACCTGTAATTTAAATTGTGAATATTGTTTTGCTGGACAAGGAAAGTATCATGGGAAAGACGCTATTATGAGTTTTGAGGTTGGTAAGAAGGCGTTGGATTTTTTAGTTGAACATTCTGGAACTAGAAAAAACTTAGAAGTAGATTTCTTTGGGGGAGAGCCTTTAGTTAATTTTGAAGTAGTAAAACAATTAGTTCATTATGCTAGGAGTATCGAAAAAGAAAAGAATAAGCATTTCCGTTTTACTTTAACGACAAATGGAGTTTTACTAAATGATGAAGTAATTGATTTCTTAAATCAAGAAATGGATAATGTTGTATTGAGTTTAGATGGTAGAAAAGAAGTTAATGATTTAAAAAGAAAAAGATTAGATGGTAAAGGTAGTTATGATATTATTGTTCCACATTTTCAGAATTTTGTGAAAAAACGTGGAAATAAAGAATATTATATGAGAGGTACTTTTACTAGAAATAATTTAGATTTTACGAATGATATTTTACATATGTTAGATTTAGGCTTTACTGAGTTGTCTATGGAGCCTGTTGTTTCTAAGCCAGATACTGATTATGCGTTAAGAGAAGAAGATTTGGATACGATTTATGAACAGTATGAAATTTTAGCAAAAGAAATGATTAAAAGAAGAAGAGAAGGAAGACCTTTTACGTTTTATCATTATATGATTGATTTAACTGGTGGTCCTTGCATTTATAAGAGAATTACAGGATGTGGTTCTGGTACTGAATATTTAGCTGTAACACCTAATGGAGATTTTTATCCTTGTCATCAGTTTGTTGGAGAAAAAGAATTTTTAATGGGTAATGTAGATGATGGTATTGTTAATACAAAGTTAAGAGATGAGTTTAAGTTATGCAATGTGTATTCTAGAAAAGAATGTCAGAATTGTTGGGCTAAACTTTATTGTAGTGGTGGTTGTAGTGCAAATAGTTTTCATACAACCGGAAGTATTAATGGTGTTTATGACTATGGTTGTAAGTTGTTTAGAAAGAGAATTGAATGTGCTATTATGGTAAAAATTGCAGAAGCTATGGATCAAGCAGAGGATCAGGCGTAATGTTAGATGAAAAGTTAACAAAATACAGTGAATCTGGTTTTTTAGCGATGCATATGCCTGGTCATAAAAGAAATGTAGAACTTTTAGGGAAAAGTTTACCTTATGATAAAGATATTACGGAAATAGATGGTTTTGATGATTTACATCATGCTACAGGTATTATTAAAGAAATTACTGAAAAAGCTGAAAGAGTTTATCATGTTTCTAAAAGTTTTTTATTGGTAAATGGTAGTACTTGTGGTATTTTAGCGGGTATTCGTAGTGCTTGTTCTTTTGGAGATAAGGTTTTAGTTGCGAGAGGATGTCATAAATCTGTATATCATGCTATTGAACTAAATCATTTAAATCCCATTTACTTAGATTATACTGTTGACTCTTATGGTATTGTAGGGGCTGTATCCTTTGATGAAGTGAAAGAAAAGATTGAAGAGAATCCTGATGTTACACTCCTTGTTTTAACAACTCCTACTTATGAGGGGATTATCAGTAATATTTGTAAAATAGTTTCTTATGCGCATAGTAAAAATATAATTGTTTTAGTAGATGAAGCACATGGCGCTCATTTACCATTTATGTCTTACTCTTCCTATGAAGCTATCAAGAGCGGGGCAGATCTTGTTATTATGAGTTTACATAAAACATTACCTGCTTTAACACAAACAGCTTTATTACATGTACAAGGAAGTTTGGTAAAACAAGAAGAAGTTGCTCGTCAACTTTCTATTTTTGAAACCAGTAGTCCATCTTATCTTTTAATGGATTCTATCGAATTATGTTTAGATTTTATTGATAGTAAGGGTAAGAAGTTATTTTTACAGTATGAAGATAATTTAAAATGGTTTTATGAGAAAACAAAGAGTTTAAAGCATTTAAAAATATATGGTAATATTATTTCTTCTTCTATTATTTATGATTATGGAAAAATAGTTATTTTAACAAAAAACACTAATATTTCTGGTAAAGATTTAGCTAATATTTTAAGAGAAAAATATAAAATAGAAGTAGAGATGAGTTCTATTTATTATGTGATTGCGATGAGTAGTGTGTGTGATACGAAAAAGAATTTTGAAAGATTGTTACTTGCTTTAAAAGAGATTGATTCTTCTCTTATAGAAGAAAAGGTACAAGATATTTCTTTTTCTTCTATTATTCCTAAAAAAGAGATGAGTATTTCAGAAGCATTAAGTAATGAAGGAAAATTTTCTGATATAAAAGATTCAATTGGTTGTATTAGTCAAGAGTATTTATGGGTATATCCACCAGGAATTCCTATTATTGCTCCAGGAGAAATTATTAGTCAAGAAGTTATTAGAAAATTAGATGATTATCAAAAAGTAGGTATTGATGTTATTTCTTCTTATAATCAATTTCCAAATATTAAAATAATAAAAAGATAGTTATTGTGATAGTTTGTTAATGTAATTTAAAACAGAATTATAGTATTCTGTTTTTTTAGATTAAAGTGTTATAATTTATATATAGAATTAGTATGATTTAAATAATTAATAGACTTTATTTTGGTTTTGTACGGAGGAGATAGTATGAAAAGTTTGTTGTTAGTTATTGATATGCAGAAAGCATTTATTAACAAAAATACAGAACATCTTATTAAAGATGTGAATTCTTTAGTTCAAAGTGGGAAGTATCAAGATGTTTTATTTACTAGGTTTATTAATACGAAAGATAGTTTTGTTGCGAGAGAATTAGATTGGTATGGATGTTGTTTAGAGGATAGAGAATTAGTTGTTGATAGTTTAAGTTATAAAGTTTTTGATAAAAATAAATATAGTGCTTTTAATAGTGAATTGGAAAAGTATATAAAAGATAACGAAATAGATACTATTTATATCTGTGGGATAGATACAGAGTGTTGTGTATTAAAAACAGCCTTTGATTTATTTGAACATGAATATCATTTTTATGTTTTAAAAGATTATTGTGGTTCTATGTGTGGAGAGAAAGAACAACAAGCAGCATTGGATATTATGAGAAGAAATTTAGGTAGCAATAAAGTTATTTAGTTTTATAAACAAATACTAAACTATTGGTTTACAAAACTAAACTAATTGTCGGTTGAGTCTTAGTAATCTTTATATTAAACTAAATTTGGAAAGGAGGAAAATAATGTCTAATAAAAGTATGGGTGAAATGATAAGTGCTTTGCGAAAAGAAAAGAAAATGACACAGAGTGATTTATCAGAAAAAATGAATGTAACGGATAAAGCTGTTTCTAAATGGGAAAGAGATTTATCTTGTCCAGATATTAATTCAATTCCAAAATTAGCAGAGGTTCTTGATGTTAGTGTAGAGGAATTATTAAGTGCTCAATCTAAAAAAGAAAGTCATAAAGTTGATGAGATTATTCATTTAATACTTATTGGTGTTGCATTAGCGATGGGAGTTTGTGTAGTAGTTACTTTGCTATTAAAACAAATAGATGTTACTTCTGCTGTTAGTATGTTGGGCATAGGTGTTGTTTGTTTAGCACTATATTTGTTGAAGAAAGATTATAAATAATGTAGTATAGAAGTAGATGTTATCTACTTTTTTTTATGATATAATTATTTTAAAATTATATTTTTAGAAGAGGTAAAATATGAAAATTAATTTTAATGATTTAAGGGAAATAAATGTATCTAATATGAATGGTGGAAATGGGAATGTACGTTCTAAAATGTTTATGAATGATGATTGTAAAATAATAAGAGCTGTTTTAGATCCTAATAGTTCTATGGGTAAACACGTACAGAAAAACAATGAATTTATTTATGTTCTATCTGGTAGAGCGAAAGTTATTATTAATGGAGAGGAAGAGTTGTTAAATCAAGGAGATGTACATTACTGCCCATTTGGTAGTACTCATGAGATTATTAATGATTTTAATGAGGATTTAGTATTGTTAGATATCACGGTAGAAAAATAGAGATAATTAATCTTTGAATTTTGTAAGTTAGGAGGGTTTTATGAGACGAAAATGGTATCAATTAGATAATGTTGGAAAGTTTTATTCTTTTACCAATAAAAATTTAGTTCCAGCTGTATTTCGTTATTCAGTAAGTTTAAGAAAAGATATTGATAAAGAAATATTACAACAAGCTCTTAATGAATCGTTAAAACTTTTTCCTAATTTTAATTGTCATTTAAAGAAGGGATTGTTTTGGTATTATCTTGAAAGTACTTTAAATGAAGTCGAGGTAACGGAAGAAAATCAAAAGATTTGTTGTAAGATATATAGAGATGAAGAAGATGTATTAATTAGAGTAAATTATTATAAAAAGAGAATTAATTTAGAAGTGTCACATATTTTATCTGATGGAAGAGGTAGTTTAAGTTTTTTTAAATGTCTCATTTATAAATATTTAATGTTAAAAGAAAAAGTAGAAAATATTGATATTGAAAGTGATGCTTCTATCTATGAAAAAAATGAAGATAGTTTTGATAAATATTATAAGAGACAAAAATATAGGTTGCCTAAAATTAGAAAAATATATCAATATAAAGGCAAAAAGAAGGATGATATTACGTATATAGAATATCATTTATCTGTTAAAAAAGTCTTAGAACTTGCTCATCAATATCATGTTAGTTTAACGTCTTTATTGATTGCTGTTTTAGTATGTTCTTATCAAAAGCAAATGAAAGAGACAGATTATAATAAAACAATTAAAATTGATGTACCTGTTGATTTAAGGAGTTTTTTTCCTTCGCCAACAGCTAGAAATTTCTTTGGATTAACATCTGTTACTTATCAATTTGAGTCTAGGGATTATCAATTTAGAGATGTTGTTCAAAGTGTACATCAACAATTAAAAAGAAAAACTACTTTGGAAGAGTTAACTCCTAGAATGAATCAAATGATTAGTTTTGAAAAGAATATTTTAGCTAGATTTGTTCCAATATTTGTTAAAGATTTTGTTTTAAAAATAATAGATCTAGCAACTATGGCTGGATGTACTTCTTGTGTTTCTAATATTGGGAAAATTACAGTAGATGAAAGATTGGAGAAGTTTATAGATGGTTTTAGTATTTTAAATACAACTGGACAGTTAAAATTGACAATATGTTCTTATGATGATGACTTATCTATTGGTATTTCTTCTAAGTATGTTAGTAATGATATTATAAAAGATTTTTGTAGGTTTTTTTCAAAGAAGGGAATTAATGGTTATATCAATATAAATCAGGAGGAAGAAAATGCGCAGATGTAAAAAATGTGATATTGAATTTAATGGGGATTTAAAGTATTGTCCTTTATGTCAGGCAGAATTAGAAGGTAGGAAAAGTGAAAATGTTTTTCCTGTTATAAAAAAAGAAAAGAAAGGATTACTACATAAAGTACTATTATTTATTTCCCTTTCTATTGCGATATTATTTTCTTTTATAGAGTATAATATTACGCAAGCATTTTCCATTTCAAAGTTTGTTTGGTTGGGATTAATTACGAATTATATATTGATAAGATTTATATTGAAGAATTATAAAAATCCAATTAAGATGATGAATAAGTATTTTTGGATCATATTAATATTATTTTTTATATGGTTTTTTGTTATTAGAAATTTAATTATTACAACTTATTTAATTCCTATATTATGTTTTATAATATTTGCTTTTAATAGTATTACAATTATTGTCTTGAGAGATAATTATATTATTAAATTTGGGAAAACAATTATTTTAGATTGTTTTATAGGACTGATACCATTATTATTAGTATTTTTGAATTTATCTACTTTTGAATTATTGTCTTATATTTGTGCTGTTGTTGATTTGTTAATATTTTTAGGATTAATTATTTTTTGTAGAGATAATATTTTAGAAGAGTTTAAAAAGATATTTAATTTTTAGATGATTAGTATAAAGGAAGTTTTTATGAAAAAGAAAGTAATTGTTATAGTAATAGTTATTGTATTTTTGGTTTTGTTTGTTCCAATACCTATGCATTTAAAAGATGGTGGAACAGTTGAATATAAGGCATTAACTTATAAAGTATCAAAAATTCATAGAACTAATCCTCATTCTCTTACAGGATATGAAGATGGTATTGTGGTTGAAGTATTTGGTATAAAAGTTTATGAAAAAATAAATAAACATATGGATTATTTAGATTGATGTGTTTGGAGGTTAATGATGGATAAGAAAAATTTGAGAATATTAAATTTATGTTTATATGGTGGAGCAATTATTATTAGTTTTGTTGCTTTATATGCTTTTATTTTTGTTTTTGATAATGGTATCGTTTGGAAAGTAATATTAATTATTATTGGTATTTGTTGGCTTTTATCAGCAATCTCTGGTTTTATAAAAAATTTAGATAATAAGGATAAATAGTAATTTATGAAGGTGATTGGAGTTGATATTATGGCGAATGAAACTAAAAAAGATTTCAATGCTATGATGAAAAATAATAAGGATATGCCTAAAATACAAA
>CALVSC010000017.1 GCA_944358855.1 uncultured Bacilli bacterium
GAGTCTGGGCCGTGTCTCAGTCCCAGTGTGGCCGATCACCCTCTCAGGTCGGCTACGCATCGTCGCCTTGGTAGGCCGTTACCCCACCAACTAGCTAATACGGCGCGGGCTCATCTTCAAGTGAAGCTTTAAAGGCTTCTTTTAATACACAAGTTTACCTCGTGTATATCATCCGGCATTAGCAATCATTTCTAACTGTTATTCCAGTCTCGAAGGCAGATTACCCACGTGTTACTCACCCTTGCGCCACTAAGTGGGAATCCAAGTCCGACTTTGTGCAAGCACTCCATCTTCATTGGGCCACTTCGTTCGACTTGCATGTCTTAGGCATGCCGCCAGCGTTCATCCTGAGCCAGGATCAAACTCTCATAAAAAAATTTATTTTAATTTCGTTTGTTTCTTGTTTAATCCTAACTGTCTCAAAGTTGACGTTTTGCTTAGTTTTCAAAGATCATTTTCATGATTTCTTCGTGCTTTTTCTGAGTTGCATTGTTAATATATCAAATTGAAGATGCAAAGTCAACAACTTTTTCACATTTTTTTCACATTTTTTTGCTTTTTTTCAATTTCTTTCTTTTTTTTTGGTTTTTATTGATAAATTTACCATAATTTTATGAAAAGAAGGCAAAAAAAAGAAACCTTTCTCAGATTTCATTATGCCTCTTTTTTTGACACTTTATATCATTATATTGATGATGATATTCTTCAATTGTAGGTGTTTGAAATATTATTTCTTTCTTTCTAACCATTTCAATCAATTCTGTAAGTTCTGATTTTAATATCATATCTAAGTCATCAGAATAATTCATAATCGATTTATGATATTTATATTCCCCTCTATCTAGGACTTTAAAACTACCATCAGGAAAGACTCTTAAATCCAAATCATAATCAATATATTTTATGGTATCCTCTTCTATTATATAAGGTGAGGCAATATTGCAATAAAAGTAGATGCCATTTTTTTTACATTGCCCTATAATATTAAACCATTTATCTTTGAAAAAGTATAATACCGCAGGTTCTTTTGTGTGCCATGTTCTACCATCAGATTCTGTTACTTTAGTTTTCTCATTTCCAAAAACTAGATAGTTATCTTTTATATCTAGCAATACCGCTTCATCCCAGGAACGGTGAATTTTGCTATCATGTTTATAACTATGAATCTGATACCTTTTCCCGATTATTAATTTTTCCTCCATTTTTTACCTCGCTTCTTTTGTATTATAACTTTTTTCAAACTATTTTTCAACCGAAAAAAAGAATGTACTTTGTTTGTACATTCTTTTTACTTTTTATTAAAATAAGAAATAGCCCAACAGCCAAATATAAAAACTACGATTACTAAGGCAGCTGCAAAAGCTGCATTATCCATATAGGCACCAGTGAAAGAATAAATTTTTTCGTTCCAATCAGAAAGTGTCTCTTTCAAACCAGCTATAAAAATCAACTTATGCATCTGTATTCCTCCTTAATTTATTCATCTTTTTTGCTTTTTTTCGTTGCTTTTTTCTTCTTTTTCTTTTTAGGTGTCTCTTCCACAACAATTGCATCTGTTATTGTTTCTTCTACAGCTTTTTGAATTTTTGCCACACTACTTCTAATGGCAATTGTGGATACTAAGTCTAAAACAGCATAAACAATAATTACAATTCCTATTATTTTCATTATTCCAATTGCTGCTTTAAATGGATTAAACAATAATATTACACCAAAAATTGTACTTATAATGGATACTATCATTGTAGTTTTCCACATTTTATTATCATCGTCTTTTAACTGAAATGCATAATTTAGTTTTCCTGCACTACTTATAATAATAGCAATACCCAATACTGCAGGAATAATGCTGGCAACCGCTTGGTAATTTTTTATAATGATAATACCAAAGATTACTGTTACAATTCCATAGACAATGTCTAATTCATTTCTTTGTAATGGACTCTCACCTGCTCTTACATATCTAATTAAGGCAAGTATTCCGATAGCTACTAATATTCCTCCTATAATATAGGAAATCATCATAATTGTTGTCTCTGATTGAAATATTAGTAAGAAACCTAAAATAATTAATATTGTAGACATTAACAAAGATGACTTTAAAAACTTTTTCATTAAACTTTCCATACTCTTCTCCTATTCTGTTCTAAGTGCTTCTACTGGATCTTTTTTGGAAGCTATACTCGCTGGTATTAATCCACCTATCACAGTTAAAATTACACTTATTATTACTAATATTATAGCATGAATTGGGTTTAATTGAGCAACATTTGGTAATTCTGATAAATTTTCTATGATTTTATTGGTTGGAAATGTCAATAATTCAGCTATAACAATTCCTAACATACCGGAAAATATTCCTACAATAAATGTTTCTGCGTTAAATACTCTTTTAATGTCTTTCTTTCTAGCTCCTAAAGCACGTAGTATACCAATTTCTTTTGTTCTCTCTAGTACTGATATATAAGTAATAATAGCAATCATAATGCATGATACTACTAGTGATATAGATGAAAAAGCTATTAATACATATGTAACAGCATCCATTATACTTCCTGAAAGAGAACTAATCATTGCAGCATAATCTGTATATAATACTTTGTTTTCTTCTTTTTTATTCTCATTATAATTATCTAAATAATTGGTTACATAATCTTTTGTTTCAAAGTCTTTTGGATATAAATATATTATTGATGGAGTAACTTCAGCTCCAAGCACACCTAAAATATTATCTTTTGTTACAGTTGAAGTTGTTTCATCAAATGGTTGTCCTGTCAATACATTGTAATCTACTTCTTGTTGCACTTTTACTATATCACTATCTTTATTAGTTTCAATTACTTCATTTACTAAAGCTTCATTATAATAAATACCAGATTGGGTTAATTCTTTCTTATCTTCTTTACCTCTTATTATTGCTTGAATTTTAATTGTAATAGAATCTTCATTTTCATACATTTCTTGATAGTCTTTACTAGGAATAAAATAATTATTAACTTCGTCATAGTAGATATCATTTGGCACTACTTTAAATTCTTTGCCCAATATTTCTTTAAATGATATTTTTTCACTAGTATCATATCCTAATTGTTCAAGAGTTGCTTCATCTAATTCATTTTTAGAATTCACTGCTAATACAATTCCAGGAGTTTCTTGATCAATATTCCCTGCTAAAGTATCATAATCTTTTTCTAAGGTTGATTTTCCTTTTACACTAGTTGGATAAAGTGTCCAGCCCATCACCCCTGTCATAGAGGTTGTTGACATTGAATAATTTGTTGCGGTTGGAACGAGATTATATTTTCCGTCTTTATCTTTTGTTACTACATTTAGTGTTGTACCATATTCATAACCAATAGCATTCAATTTATCTTTATCCATTTCTTCAATATAATCAATATAATCTTGATCTATTTTATTAAAATGCATCATTGTTTCTAATTCATTTTCTTTTGGATAAACAACTTCTTTATTGGTGTACTCTTTATGTTTGCCATTGTTTTCCATAATTTTTTGCATTGTTTCTTCATTCATATTCATGGCTTGAGTATTTATAGTAATTGGCATCTGGGATAATGTGTCTTCTTCGTATTCATCAATTTTGGTTTGAAAACCGTTTGATAGTGATAATATTAATGCAATTCCTATAATACCGATAGAAGAAGCAAAAGCAGTTAACGCTGTCCTACCTTTTTTTGTTTTTATATTATTAAACGAAAGCTTTAAAGCGGTCCAAAAACTCATAGCTGTTTTTTTGATTTTAAATTCTTTGTCATTTTTTTCTGATTTTTCCACAGGATTAGAATCATGAGTTAATTTTCCGTCTTTTAATTCCACAATTCTTGTGGAATATTTTTCTGCTAATTCTCTATTATGAGTAACCATGATTACTAATTTATCTTTTGATATTTCTTTAATCAAGTCCATAACTTGTTTACTAGTCTTAGTATCTAATGCTCCTGTTGGTTCATCTGCTAGAATGATATCTGGATTGTTTGCTAGTGCTCTAGCAATTGCAACACGTTGCATTTGTCCTCCGGATAATTGATTTGGTTTTTTATGAGCGTGTTCACTAAGTCCAACGCGTTCTAGAGCGTCTAATGCTCTTTTCCTTTTTTCTTTATTAGGAACACCGCTTAAGGTCATACCCATTTCTACATTTTCCAATATAGAAATGTGGCCTATTAAATTATAATTTTGAAAGATAAAACCAATACAATTATTTCTATAAGCATTCCAATCATTCTCTTTATAGTTCTTAGTAGATTTATTATTAATTATTAAATCTCCTGAATCATAGTGGTCCAATCCACCTATAATATTTAATAATGTAGTCTTTCCACTACCACTCGGTCCTAAAATACTAACAAATTCATTTGTTCTAAATTCCAAACTAACATTATTTAGGGCATGTTGAACAAAGCTTGCCGTTTTATAACTTTTATTTATCTTTTTTAACTCTAACATTTTCACCCTCCTTATTATTTTGTTCTTTTTCTTCTTTCTTTTCATATTCTATTGTTGATATTGTTTTCGTATTCGTTATTTTCTCATATAAAAACTCTTTATCTTTCTTGAAAATACTAATTACTATGCTGATTATATTAAACATAAAATATACTTCTAATACTATTATACTGAATTTAGTTACTATTTCCAAGACGTCGTTTTGAAAAGTTAAATTGTTTATAAGTTCAATAATAACAATTTGATAATAGAATAATATATATGCTAATAAGTAACGTAATTCTATTTTGACTAATGTCCATTTTGTTTCTTTTTTGGAAACTATTTGTAATTTTAAAATCATTTTTCCTAGTGTTTTTCCATTAAAGACAATGGGTAATATTAAATAATATATAACTAATGTTATTAGGAATGAATATTCTGTTATAGAAGTATCATACAATAAAAGTAATATTACAACACAAATTAATACAACAAAGAACAAATCTATTAAAAAAGCTAATGCCCTTCTGAAAAAGGCTACTTTTTGTCCTTTTTTTAGACTTTTTTCATCTAGTTCTTTTCTTGAGGGTAATATGAAACTGAATAATGGTGTTATCCAAAAACCAATCATCGTTCCTAGAGAATTTAATATTAAATCATCTACATCAAATAGACGATATGGTCTTGGATATATACCATATAAACCTGTTAATTGTGTTAGTTCAAAAAACAAACTTAGAAAGAAGCCAATACATAATGTTTTTTTCCAACTACATTCAAAGTAATATCTTAAATATATACCTAGTGGTAAGGTTAATAATAAATTAAAGGCTGCTATATAAAATACGGGTTCTTTTATTGCTTGAAAAATTGTAGATATATTACTAAAATCCCATGGTAGTTGAGTTATTTCAATTATAAAGTTAAAAGGAATTAGTTGTGTTATTGGTGTTTTTAATACTTCAACTTCTTCTAATGATGGTAGAGGTAATATTACTAAGAAATAGGCACACATTAGATATAGAATAAAACTATAGAAAATAATACTTCTAAGTAATGGAATAGATCCATATTTTCTGTATTGATATATTAAAAATGGTAAGGTTAATAAGAAGGCAATAAATGGAAAAATTAAAAATGCAGTTGAGATTGGGACTTTATATATTGACATATTTTATTACCTCCTTTTCTAAGTATTAAACATTATACCATAAAAAAAGGTGAATTTAATCACCTTAATCTTTTTCCACAAGAAATGTTAATAAACTTTCTGGATCTTTTCCTTTTACTACAATATCATAAATTAAATCTATAATAGGAATAGATACTTGTATATCTTTTAATAATTTGTAAATGGATTCTAGTGTATAGTATCCTTCAACTGTTGTTGTTTTTAAATATTCTTTAATTTCTTTTTTTGGTCGTTTCTCTCCTATCATTTTTCCAAAGCAGAAATTTCTACTTTTAGTTGAAGTACAAGTTAAAAGTAAATCTCCAAAACCAGCAAATGATAAGACTGTTTGTTTATCTCCATAAAATGCATCAATGATTGCTCTCATATCATGTGTTGCTTCTGTAAGTAACATGGCTGTTGTTGAATCGTTTGCTCCTAGTCCAGCTAACATACCAGCTGAAAGGGCAATTACATTTTTTATTGAGCCACATATTTCTGTTCCGATAATATCTTTTGTTGATCTTAGTTTCACATATTTATTTGCTAATGCTTTTCTAGCTCGCTTTTCTGTTTCTACATTTTGTACTGCAAGGGTTAGTCCTGCTGGCATTTTCGTTACTAAATCCACAGCAAATGATGGTCCACTAATGACAGCAATGTTTTTGGTATCTAAATATTTTTCTAGTATTTGATTAATAAATAGACCCGTTTCTTGTTCAATACCTTTTGTTGCTATTATTATGTGATTATCTTTTATGTATGGTTGCATTTCTAGTGCTAAAGAATCAATAAATGCTGCTGGTATTGCAATTACTAATAAATCTTTTCCTTCTATACATTCTGAAACACTTGTTGTTAATTTTATTTTTTCAGATATTTGAAAATTTGGTATTAACTTTTCATTTTTTCTAGTTTTTTCTAAGTTTTCTTTTTCTTCATCAAATTTTGTCCACATTGTTACGTCACAATGATTGTCTATCATTATGTTGCTAAGTGCCATTCCATATGCACCACAGCCGAATAATCCTACTTTCATAAACATCTCCTAACTAATGGTAGGAGTAAAGGTTGTTGGCATTATTTGTATGAATGTATTGCCATCATTTATTTCTACTTCACTACCATCTAAGTACTTATATATAGTTTTAGCACTTCTTGAACTTTTTGTCCAGTTAATTGGTAGTGCATAACCATTTGTAATATAGTATCCTGTTCCACTTCCTACTGTATCTAAGTCTTGTCTGCCATCACTATCAAGCTGATAATTTCTTACTTGTTCAATAATAATGTTTTTATAATGTAATTGCTCTCCTGTTGTTTTATCCATATGAGGTTCATCATTCATAAATCTTAAATATACTTTATTTGTGGCATCATAAGTATAGCTTCTGGTTTGATAATATGAATATGGTATGACTATGGAATTTGCTGTTAATAACCCCTCCCTAGTTACAGGTACTTTTTCTTTTTCTCCGGTTTCGGGATTTACTTGTTCTGTTGTAGATATAGGATCATTCAAATTAATTTCTTCTGGATTATAATTTAATAATTTCCAATTATTTGTTGTTGTTGAATAATTTTTTTGTTTGGCATATTCATATAATTTATTGGTAGATGTAAATACATTATGAGGAGCAGCGATGGTCTTATCTCTCCAATAAGGTGCTTCATCATATAAACCATTAATATTATTAACATCTAATGCTCTAATGTCGTTTTCAGCATATGTGCTCCAACCATAGTGAGCATATATCGCATCACTTTCTAACGCATAATCTAAAAAATAATGCCTAGAACTGCGAACTGGCCCTATTAAATCTACGTCTTTGTCTTTAAATATAGCCATTATTCTGGTTAGTCCACCTTCTACAATAATTTCATAATTAATATAAGAATCTTGCAAGCCAGCGTGTCTTCCTTGTCCAATGTTATTATCTATCATTACTGCTATAGGTCTTTCATTACTATCTTCATCTACAATTTTTAATTTTTTTTCTTTGGTTACTACCGGTTCTTTTGTCTTTTTGGTTTCTTCTTTTGGAGTCATATAAAATAAGATAACAAATATTATAGTTCCAACTGCTATTAATAGTAATAGTATTCCAATAACTTTGTTTTTATCTAATTTTTTCTTTTTCACTTTATCACTCCCTTTATAGTCTCATTTTATCATACTTTTTCTTTGTTTTAGGTCTTTCGGGATTTTTTTCTATAAAGAGATGTAAAGTACTTTTGTAATTTTTTAATGTGTGTTATAATATACCCTGTTTTAGAGGTGGATTATGAGAAAATACATTATGGAAGCAATTGGAAGTTTTAGTTATTTATTATTTGGGGCTATTATTCAATTGTTTGTTATGAATTATTTAACGAATATTAACTTCATATTGGAAGTTTTTTACATTAGTTTTGGATATGCCTTTTCCTTTTTTGTTATTTATTTTCTATTAAATCAATATAATAATTATTATGTTAACCCTATTTTTTCGTTTTCTTCCTGGTTACAAAATAAAACTAGTAATAAAGATTTTGTTTTTATTTCTCTTTTTCAAATAATTGGGGCATTCTTATCGGGGCTTATTTTAAAATTATGTTTTCCTGATATAATTTCTTCTATTGTATTAACTTATGGAGATGGTTCTATTTTTCATAGTAGCTTGGATATTTTAATTTTTATTGAGTTTTTCTTTTCTTTTATATTATGTTTTGGCTACTTATTTATTGGAGAAAGATTACAGAATAAATTATTAAGAGCCATTACTTTGGGGTTGTTATTTTTTGTTCTTCTATTTTTTTCTGTTCCATATACAGGTGGGAGCGTAAACCCTGTTCGTTTTCTTGTCAGCAACTTATTTGTCAACTTTGATTATTTACGTCAAGGTGGGTTTTATCTTTTTAGTTCCTTGGGAGGAGCACTAATTTCTACTATTCTCTACCACATCATTACTTATCTTAGAGATAACGACTTGACATAACATTTTTTGTAAAATGAAGAGTCTGATTTTGTATAATTTTCTTATTTTTTTCTAGATAATTGACAAAGATTTTATTTTCAATTATAATTTATTTGTTCAGTTCTTATGACTGAAGTACATTTTTAACATATCTTTCTTTTTAGGGGATTAGTTAAATGGTATAATAATGGTCTCCAAAACCACTGTTGGGAGTTCGATTCTCTCATCCCCTGCCATTAGAAATTAAAAGCAACCTCAAGTTGGTTGCTTTTTTATGTCATTATGTCAAACTCATACTTTTTTATCTTTTTTTATATTAAACATATTGTTTTGGGTTGACGAATACTATTTATTATAGTATTTTTTTTATGGAACGAAGTGATATTATGACGAAAAAAAAGATAGATTTTTTCTTAATAACAAATCCCGAATATTTAGATATTGTTAAGCCTATATTAGATCATCCAGAAATGCAAAAAAGAAAAACTTTTGTTCATCATGAGAGTTGTAGCGTTTATGATCATTGTTTATCAGTATCTATTATTTCCTATTGTTGGGCTAAAATTTTAGGATGGGATTATCGAAGTGCTGCTATCGGTGGATTACTTCATGATTTTTATGATGAGCCTTGGCAAAATGAAATGCATGAAGTTACTCAACATTGCAAAAAATTCAGGGAGAAGCATGGTTTTGTTCATGCTAGAAAAGCAGCTGCAAATGCTCGTAAATTTTTCCCTGACTATGTTGATGAGAAAGTAGATAATATTATTAGAAGACATATGTTTCCTTTAAATATTACTCCTCCTAAATATAAAGAATCTTGGTTAGTTAGCACTGCTGATAAATATTCTTCTTTGGATGTTTTGAAAACGCCTAAAGAATGGCCTAAGTATTTAGGATTGGTAAAGCATAAAAACGATTAATATCATAAAAAGTACTAGTTTATCCTAGTACTTTTTTTATTACTTTTGGTTTCATTTGATTGAACGCTCTTGACTCGATTTGCTTAATTCTTTGCTTTGAAACACCAAACTCATCTCCTATTTCTTGTAAAGTAGCTGGTGTTCCATCTATAAATCCGTATCTTCTGGCAATTATATATTGATATTTTTTGTTAAGGCCTGTTATTACTTCTCTTAGACTTCTATATCCTGATACTCTTAGCATTCTCTCTTCTGCTGTTTCTTCTCCTGATGCTATCGTATCTAAAATCATTTGATCAGAATCCCACCCTATTGGCGTCTCTAATGATATTGGCGTTAACTCTTGTTGTTCTAGTTGTTGGATTTTTCTTTCTGGCATTTGTAATACTCTACTTAATTGTTTAGGTGATACTTTCTCAAATATTTCGCCAAGTTCCTCTTTGGCATGATTCATTTGTGATATTTGGCTTAAAATATGGGCTGGTATGTAAATTAGTTTATCTCTTTCCATATACTTTGATATTCTGGAATTTATTCTATACGTTGCATACGTAGAAAATCTAACTCCTTTTCTAATATCAAAACCATCTACAGCTTCCATCAATCCTCTATTTCCTTCCATAATTAAATCCATATCTGCTTCACCATCTGTAAATTTATGGTAATATTTTAAACTCCTTATTACTAATCTTAAATTACTATGAAAAAGTGTCATACGAGCTAATTGATAAGTAGAAAAAATCTTTAGTTGCTGTAGCAACTGATCTTCATCCAATTCTTTTTTATTATCTAAGAAACTAATTCCAGGATAATCATAAAAATATTTTTGTAATTCGTCTTTAGAGGGAATATGTCCTAAATATTTTTCTAATTGATTATATTTTGACAATACATCTAATACAAAATTTGATTCCCCTGAACCTACTATGTATGGATGATGATAATGTTTATTTAAAATTTTAAATACTTCTTTTTTCTGATTTTCAGTCTTTATAGAGCTTAATACTCTTTCAATATCTAACACTTTATCTTCTTTGTTTTTAAATATTGTAATTTTATCTTTTAATAATAAATCTTTACCCACTTGTTTTTCCTCTATTGCAGTAAGCATTCTATAACAATTTATTTTATTCAAGTAAAATGTTATTTGTGGTGTACTTCCACTTTCTGGTTCAGTTCTAGTAGGCCTTAATCTATCATAATTAAAACTTCCCTTTATATCAAAATTAGATAAAAAACTGGCGATTTTTTTCAATATTTCTTGTTTTTCTGAGGTTGTTAAATCGTTTCTTTCATTTATTGTATCAATATACTCTGTAATAAATCCTTCAATTTCTTCATACGTATATTCCTCTTTTATTTTATCTAAAAATTCATCATTTATTTCACTTTGTTCAATTTTATCTAATAATGTCATGCGCCTCGCCTCTTTTATTGAGCTATATTATATCACTTATTTTGTGTTTGAACAAGTTTGTATGTTTTTCATAATTGAAGTATAATTATTATATGAGGTGATGGAATGAAGTTATGTCGTTTTTGTCATACTGAAAATGAAGATGATGCTATTTATTGTAAAAAATGTGCCAATCCTTTAGAAGAGGAACAACAAGAAAAAAATGATAAAGGTAAGAACAAGAATAAAGTAAAAAAAGAAAAGAAAGTGAAACAAAAAGTAAAAACTAAATATAAAACAAAAGTCGAAAGAGATAGAGGTTCTAAGGAGAAACAAAAGTCTAGTTTCTTTTCAAAGTTTTTGGTGTTTGTTTTATTAATTATTGTTATTGCATTAGCTTGCTGTTTAGGAGTCTTAGGATATCATTACTATCAGGAGAATAACATTGAAGTTCCAAATGTTTTAGGATATGGATATGATGAAGCAACTGCTATTCTTTCAGAAGCTGGTCTTAGCTATCAAGAAAAAGAAGTTTTAACAGAAGATTCAGATGAAGTTGGAATCGTTTTAAAGCAAAGTAAACGTGCCGGTAGCAAAACTCATGAAAATGCTATTATTACACTGACTGTCGGGGTCTTAGATACTCATGTTGAAGTTCCTGATGTTCGAAATATGGTGTTAGAGGATGCTATTAATACTTTAAATCATGCTGGAATTTCATATCAGTTAGAATATTTAGAATCCAATAAAGATGAGAATATTGTACTAAAACAGAGTGTTCGCCCAGGAAAAGAAATTGATCAAAGTGAAAGTATTGTATTAACAGTAAGTGTTGCAAAAAATCACAATCAAGAAGAAAAACCTGATGAAGAAACTATTTCTCCTAGCGAAGATGCTACAACGGAAGATAGTGATACCGAAAATGAAAGCTCAGCGCAATAAACTATTTAATTCTTCTATGAAAATAGAAGGATTTTTTTGGGGAACTAATAAATAAACTTCGTTTTTTGTTCTTGTTAATGCTACATAAAATAATCTTCTTTCTTCTGCATAAGGAAATTTTTCCTTATTTTTTACTGTTAATCTAATTAATCTTTCCTCTTTTATTTGAGATGGAAGCGATGTTATATTATTTTCTAAATTTATAATAATTACTATATCACTTTCTAATCCTTTGGATTTATGTATTGTCATATAAGTAATCTCTTTGTCTTCTTTTTCTACTACGATTTTATTATCTTTATATGTAACACTTTTCCCTAATAACATATTTACATCTTTATTATTTCTTCCAAGTACTAGTATTTGGTATTTATTAGGTAAAGAGTGGATTACTTTTATAAATTCTTCTTTTATGTTTCTATATTTAATTATTTTAATTGGTCTTTTTAAGTGTTTATTAGATGTTAAACACTTTTTAATTTGAGTTTTATTTTTCATTATAAATTTACCAGCTATAGTAATTAGTTCTTGACTATTTCTATAGGTATGTTCTAATTTCATTATTTTTGTTGATTTTGGGGAGAAATAGTCTTTAAAGTTTAAAAATAATGAGATATCACAACCACTAAACTTATATATTGATTGAAAATCATCTCCTACTACTAAAAGATGCGCTTTAGTTTTAGATATTATTTCATTTATTAACCTAAATCGTATATAAGAAGTATCTTGATATTCATCTATAATAATGTATTTTAGTTTTTTTATTCTTTTCTTACTTTTTGTTATTTTAGTGGCATAGCTAATTAAATCGTCAAAATCCATTTCATTATTTTCTTCTAAATATTGTTGATATTTTCTATATATATTTATTATTAATATCAATATATTTTTCTCTTTTAAGTAGTATTTGATATTTATTAGTTTTCTTATCTCTTTATGAAAAGTTAGAAAACTTTCTAAATTATAATTATTACATTTCATTAGTTTGATGAATGTTATACACAGTTTTTGTAATGGAATTAAATCTTGATTAGTTATTTTTTTACTACTTTTTCCCAATATTTGTTCTACTTTTTTCACAATTTCTATATTTTTCCACACATCCTGTGTAAAAAATTCTTCTGTTATCATCTCTAATAGACTCTCATCACAAATTGAAATATCTATTTTTTCTTCTTTTAGAATTTCTAATGCTAGTTTATGAAAGGTATAGGTCTTTATCTCTTTGTTTATTTCTTTTACTAATTTATTATGCAAACTGGTTGTTGCGGCATTCGTAAAAGATATACATAATATTTCTTCTGGCAATATCTTTTTTTCTTCTATTAAATATTTTATTTTTCCTATAATCGTTAGTGTTTTACCTGATCCTGCTCCGGCAGTTACTAAGATATAATTTGTATTATCTTTTATTATTGCTTCTTGCTTTTCATCTAATTTATAATTTCCAACTTGCATAAGATGTATTTTACCTTTTCATATAAATATTGCAAGTTATACTTTTTTATAATTAGAGAGATTTTCTTTTTTGTTTTGTTTATTTACATAACAGTTTTCCTATTTTATAATTAAAGCAGGTGATGAATATGGAAGTTTCTATTACTATTCAAACTGTTAAAGATTTAGAAAAATTTCAAAGAAAACTTTTTCTTTATCGTTCTTTTCTATGTCGCTTTATTAAATTTAAAAATAAAGATTCACTACTTCCTATTCACTCTTTTATTACTGCTCTTAATATTAAAAATAAGAAAAAAAGAATCACTTATCTTTATGATTCGTTATGTCATACTCTAGATTTATATTATAAAGATAAAAACTATTGTAAGTTTCATAATAATAGATGTGTAATACAAGAGAAAAAAAAGAAATTTGAAAATGGTTGTTGTAGAAGGTGTAAGTATTTAAAAAATGAAGGTTGCTCTACCCAAAATTTTGCTTGTAAAATGTTTTATTGTGCAGGTTCTCATATAAATGAAGATTTGTTAAAAGAAAAAGATTTGCCTTTATTAAAGTGTTTTAGTCTACATCAAAGATTTATTTTACGACATGATTATTTTTCTTCTAGAGAAGATGTTATTAATGATCTTTGGTGGGAAAGTATTATTCTTAATTGCTTCCGTATATATCCGAGATTTATTTCTAATATTATATTAAAAAGAAGATAGTTTTCTATCTTCTTATTTGTTTTGAAACATAAGTCCTTTATAATATTTCCAAGCTAAAATACGAAAAGCACTTTTATTAATTAAATTTTCGTCTATTGTTTTATTTTTTATTGCTGTTTTAATTTCATTTATACTTTCTTCATAGTCTGCAGTAATGATTAAATCATTTCCAGCTAATAATGCTTTTACTGTTTTATTTTCTATTTCATCTAAAGCATCCATATTTAAATCATCTGTTATTATGATACCTGAAAACTCTAAATCATTGCGCAATAAATTATGTATATTTTTTGAAAGAGATGCTGGATTTTCTTCGTCTATACTTTTTACAATATTATGACTAACTAATACAGCTTCTGCTTGCTCATTGATTCCTGCCTGAAATGGTGGGATATCTTTCGTCATTATTTGTTCATAGCTTCTATCGTCAGTTGTGGTACCTTCATGTGTATCGGCATTATTTCCATATCCTGGAAAATGTTTTAATGTAAATGATACGTTCCCTTTTTTGCTTTCTTTTATTACTGTTTTTGCATATATTTCTGTTAAATCGGTATCTTCTCCTAGAGTCCTAGTATACATATAATCATCAGGGTTTGTTGATACATCTACTACTGGTGCTAAATTTAGATTTATACCTAAACTTTCTAATAATTCACTTTTCTCTTTTGTATCTTCTTTAATTTTTTCAAATCCACCTTCTAAATATAATTCTCTTGGAGATTTAAACTTTTCACTTCTTAGATTTGGATTGCTACTAATTCTCGTTACAATTCCACCTTCTTCATCTACTGCAGTTAAAATTGGTATTTTAGAAACACGTTGAAGTTCTTCTATCATTGAAATTACTTCTTCTTTTGTTTTATCTTTAAAATCTTTAGCAAAAAACAAATAACCTCCAAACTGGTTTTCTTTTAAAATTTCAGTTGCATTTTCAGATGGGTACTGTACTAATAAAGTTTGAGCAATTTTTTCATCTAAAGTCATATCATTAAGTTTTTTTAATGCTAATATATAATAGTCACTAAATAATCCATCATCTTTCCATTCTACTGGCAATCCATCTTCATCTTTAGTTTGTTCTTCTACTTTATATGTCGTTACTTCATTTGTTTTCATAGAATTCTTTTTATTTAACTTTCCTTCATACTCAACGTTTATTATCTGGCCTACTTTTGGAGTCTTTTTCTCCATTTTAAAAGTATAAATTACGTTATTTCTATCTTGTATAGTTACATTTTTACCCTCTACATTAGTAACTGTTGCGATTAACCTATTCGTCGCTTTTTTATTTGTAATTTCCTCTTTTTTACAAACACCTATCACGCCCAAGACCATTATTATCATTAATAATGACAAAAGTACTACTCTCCACTTTTTCATATGCCACCTCTTATTTCATTATATACTTTTTTCTTATCTTTATGTTACGTTTTTTATCTTTTATTTGCTTATAGATTAAGAATTTATTATAATAAGTTTGAACAATTATTATAATATGTATTATATGTTGAAGGGATTTGTGAATTATGAAGAAAAAAGTATTTAGTTTTATATTTTTATTTTGTTTTATATTTCTTTTAACTGGTTGTGGTCAAAAAGATCAATTACGATGCTCTTATCTACAAGAGCAAAGTGGTTTAGCTGTCAATCAGGTCGTTAATCTTAAATTTAAAGAAGGTATTGTTTCTAATGTAAAGTTAACTATTGCTGCTGGTGCTACTACAGATGATGCAAAAAGTAAGTGGGATGAGTTTATTCAAGAAGTAGATAAACAATATCCCGAAAAAGAGGCTAAAGGATTAAGTGTTAAAAGAGTATTAAATAAAGATGATAATGTATATAAATTAATTCTTGATATTGATATTTCTAAAGTAGATGATAAAGATTTGGAAAATTATGGATTGAATGGTATTGCAGGAACTTCTGCTGAATATAGTGCTACTAAAGAATCCTTTGAAAAAAATGGCTTTACTTGTGAATAGTAAAGCTTTTTTATTCTTTTATCGCATAAAGTATAATTTCTGTTGGAAATAATTCTGTGCCATAGCATCGTAAGTAATAAGTATAATTAGGATTCATTTCATCAATCATTCTTGGTATTTTCCATAAATCTTCATAACCATGATAAACAGATATTAACAATTTTGGAGAAAATTCTTTTATGTGTTCTTTTGCTCCTAATAAAGCTTTTGCTTCTCCACCTTCAATATCCATTTTTATCAATGTTGGTGTTTCTATTAAATCTTCATCTAGTGTTGTTCCATCTAAAATCTCTTCTCCACTTTCTACTACTTGATTAGCAGAAAATGATTCTTCATTTAAGTTTATAAATACTTTTTTCTTTTCATTTAATAGGGCTTTTTTTCTTATTTCAATATTAGGATAATATTTTGTATTGTTTTTTAATAATTCTACACTTTCTGGAGTTATTTCATAAGCAATTATTTTTTTATATTCAAATCCATAATTATTTATGTAAGATAAAATACTATCTCCTATATATGCTCCTATGTCTACAATTATCTCTTCGGTTGTAGGTTTTATAATATCTAAATCACAATATTGTTGGTAATTATTTTCAAGAGCATATTTTACATCTTCTGATGCAAAAGTATACCAATTTTTTAGTATTGCAAATAGTAGTTTTTTAGAGCGATAATCTTTTAGTTTATTATATAACCATAAATAGTCTTCTAGGTGATTTTTTAAGGAGGTGGCTCGTAAATATAAGTTTTCGTATTCTCCTCTTTCTTCTTTTAATTTTCCCCAGTAAGGAAATTTTTCATAATAATCCTCTAAAGCATTTCTTATTTCTTTAGGAAGTTTATAATAATGATTTTTGATACTATCATAGACTTCCTCTTTTTTATTTCTAGCTATTGTTACTACTAATTCTTGAAATTTCTTATCTATTTGATTCATTTATACCAACCTTTCTTTTTTTGTAATTATTTTTCTTAACCAGTCTACAGGTATTACTGTAGCGGCTAATAATATCGTTATTAATAATTCTTTTGGTAATAATCCATATGAACGAAACATACTTCCTCCATAATAAATTAAATATAGTTGAACAATAATAATAAATCCTATGATAAATATAAAGACTTTATTTTTACTTAGATTAGAAAATAGATTTAATCTAGGTGTTCTGGCATTAAAACAGTTAAATATTCCCATAAAAATAAATAATGCAAAAAAAGCTGTCATTAAATATTTATTATTAGGGTCTTGTCGATAAAAATCGTTTAGTATTGGACTTTTTAAAAACGCGATACATAATAAAGAAGAATACATTCCTGTAAATATGATTTCACTATACATATAATAATTCATTATCTTTTCATTTTTAGACTTTGGCTTTTCTTTCATATACGAATCTAGTGGTGTTTCATATGAAAAGGCAATTCCAGCAAAGGTGTCCATTATCATATTGATCCATAACATTTGAATTACTGTTACTGGAGTATTTACACCAATAAATGGGCCTATGATAGATATGCTTATTGCACATAAATTTATTGTAAGCTGAAATATAATAAATTTTCTAATACTTTTAAATATGGTCCTTCCATATAATATAGCTTTTGTTATAGATAAAAAGTTATCATCTAATATAACAATGTCACTTGCTTCTTTTGCCACCTCTGTTCCACTTCCCATAGCAAATCCTACATCGGCTTTTTTTAATGCTGGAGCATCATTTACACCATCGCCTGTCATACCAACGACCAAACTTTCCTCTTCTGCTAGCCTTACTAGACGAGTTTTATCTTGTGGCATACTTCTGGCAACTACTCTTAAATTAGGCAATATTTCTTTTACTTTAGAATCCGATAATTTATTTAACTCTTTACTAGTAATTGCTATATCTGTTTTTTGGGTTATTAAACCGACTTCTTTAGCAATACTGATTGCTGTCTGTTTATTATCGCCTGTTATCATTACTGTTTGAATTCCTGCTTCTTTTACTACTTTTAAACTCTCTTTTGCTTCTTTTCTTACTTCGTCTTTTAAATATAATATGCCAATTAATGTTAATCTATCAAAACTATCTAATATATAATTATCATTGTATGCAAGTAAAATTGCTCTTTTTCCTTCTTTTGCTTTAGAAATAATATCGTTCTTTATTTTTTGTTTATCAATTAAAACCTCTTTTTTTCCTGATTTTGTTAAATACATTTTACAGTAAGGCAGTAGTTTTTCAGGTGCACCTTTTATATATTTGGTTTTTTTACCTATATCAATTATAGTAGAGGATGTTTTTGTTTTACTGTTAAATGGGGTTATTTGTACTCTTTGATATTTTCTCTTTTCTGGTATAAAAGATAGGATAGCCCTATCAGTTATGTTTCCACCAATTGGTTGATTATTTTCATCTAGAGTACTCCCATTATTATATATACAATTATTTTTTAAGTGTTCATATAAGAAATGGTGCTTTTTTATATCTTCTTGTGCATGATAGTTTGTTAAAATTCCATCCGTAAATTCTATTACTTTAAGATCTCCTTTGGTTAAAGTTCCTGTTTTATCTGTAAATAAGATACTTAAATTCCCTGCTGTTTCTATTCCCACCATTTTTCTTACTAATACTTTATCTTTAAGCATTTTTTTCATATTAGATGATAACACAAGAGTAATCATCATAGGTAATCCTTCTGGTACGGCTACTACAATGATAGTAACACTTAGTGTTAAAGCATAAATTACTATATTTATCATTGTTGGAAAATCTGTAATTGTTTCTAATATTTTTGCCAAATTAAAAGAATTAGCTACTACTATTTCTGTAAATAAATATGTTACCGCAACTAAAATGGCACTTATATATCCTATTTTACTTATAAAACCTGCTAACTCTTTTAATCTTAATTTTAGGGGACTATCTTGTCCTTTTTCCTGCAACTCTTTACTCATTTTTCCATAAAAGGTTTTATCTCCTACTTCTGTTACTTCCATGTAGGCTTCTTCTGCATAAATTACTGTTCCTCTATAAAGCTTTTCTCCTGTGGTCTTTTCTTTTTCTTTTGTTTCTCCATTCATACTAGATTCATCAACCAAAACAGTTCCTTGTTTAATAATTCCATCAGCTGGTATTTTATCGCCGGTTTGGAGTAATACTATGTCCTTTACTACGACCTCATCTAATGGTATTTCTTTAATTTTTTTATTTCTCTTTACTTTACATTTTAGTTTTGCAGATTGATCTTGTAGTTTTTTAAAAGCTTCTTCACTTCCGTATTCTGATATTGTTGATATTAATGATGCTATTAATATGGCGATTAATATCCCTAGTGTTTCAAACCAGTCAAAATCATGAAATAGAAACATGGTTTTTATTCCTAAAGCAATCATTAATATTTTTATGATGGGGTCTGCTAATGATTCTAAAAATAATTTTAAGATACTTTTTTGTTTTTGCTTGGTAATTTTATTACTTCCATATTTTTGTCTTTGCTTTAATACTTCCTTTTCTGTTAGTCCGTTTAACATAAAAATAAAATCCTCCTAGCACATTATATGTTAGAATAATTGGTTTTATGATATTATAAAGAGGAGGCGATTTTATGAAAGAATTAGAATCTTGTAATTTATGCCCTCGCTCATGTCATGTAAATCGATATCAAGCAGTTGGTGTCTGTGGTGCGGGAGATAAAATTAAAGTTGCTCACTATGGATTACATATGTGGGAAGAGCCTATTATTTCTGGTGACAATGGTAGTGGAACAATTTTCTTTTCTTATTGCAATTTAAAATGTATTTTCTGTCAAAATTATAAAATAAGTACGGGAGGCTATGGAAAAGAAATATCAGAAGACAGATTTAAGGAACTTTGCTTAGATTTACAAGCAAAAAAGGCGAATAACATAAATTTAGTTACTCCTACTCATTACGTTCCACAAATTGTTAACTTTTTACAAAAAATAAAAGGTAATGAACTAAAAATCCCTATTGTTTATAATACTAGTAGCTATGAAAATGTCGAAACGATTAGAATGTTAGATGGTATTGTTGATATTTATTTAGCTGATTTAAAATATTTTGATGATTCATTAGGAAAAAAGTATTCGCATGTTTCGAATTATTTTGCATACGCATCTAGAGCTATTTCTGAAATGGTAAGACAAGTTGGTAGTTTTTGTATAAAGGACAAATTAATGAAAAAAGGGGTTATTGTTCGTGTACTAATATTACCAGGTCATACTGATGATGCTAAAAAGATAGTAAAATACTTGTATGATACTTATCAAGACTCCATTATTATTAGTTTAATGAATCAATATACTCCTTTAAGAAAATTTTCTGAATATCCTAATTTAAATCGTGAGCTTCAAGATGATGAATATCAAGAAGTAATAGATTACGCACTAGATATTGGTGTTTGCTATGCATTTATTCAAGAAGGTGGTACTCAGAGTGAAAGTTTTATTCCAAATTTTGATTGTTCTACGATATAATATTGTTAGGAGGTTATTATGAAGAATTATAGAATTAATCCTGATAAAAAATATGTTTCTGCCATTATTGAGGGCCTTATCAAAAAAGATGGACATTGTCCTTGTAGAGTAAATGTTGATGATACAACGTTATGTCCATGTGATGAATTTGTTAATGATGGTATTTGTAAATGTAAATTATATATACCTATGGAAGAAGCATTAAAGAAATTAGAAAAAATGAAAGAAAAAGAAGAAAAATAGTTTGTGAAAAACAGATGAAATTTTTTCTTTTTTTATAGTCATTTTTGCTTTTTTATAGAGTAATATGATATATTTATAAAGGAGGTAGTAGTAATAATGAAAAAAGTAAAGTTTTTATTTGTCTTATTTATTAGTATTTTAATTGTTCCATTTGGTGTTTTAGCTAAAGATAAGGAACCAGTTAATATATATTTCTTTTATGGAAGTGGTTGTCCTCATTGTGCTGAAGCTGAAGCTTATTTTCAAAGTATTGAAGATGAATATGGAGATAAGTTTAATATTGTTCGTTATGAGACTTGGAATAGTCAAAGTAATGCTGACTTAATGGAAAAAGTTGCTGATTTAAGAGGCGATGAACCTCAAGGAGTTCCATATATTATTATTGGTAATCAATCTTGGGACGGTTATGCTTCTTCTTATAACGATGAAATCGAGGATAAAATTGATTCTGAATATGATACTCCAGTTGATGAACGCTATGATATTATGAATTATGTTGAAGAAGTTTATGGTGATTTAAATACTAGCAATTTAGCTGGTGATATTGCTGGTATTATTGTTATTATATTTATTGTTGCTGGAGTTGGATTAGGAATTTGGTTTGCAAGAAAAAAAGCTGCTTAATTGCAGTTTTTTTTATGGAATTATTAATACTTGTCCAATTGATAATAGATTTGAATTAAGATTATTTAATAACTTAATTTCTTCTACTGTTGTATCATTATCCTTGGCAATGGACCATAGACTGTCACCTTTTTTTACAATATATTTTTTTTGTTGTTTTTTTGGTATTTTAAGTTTATCTCCTATTTGAAGGTTGATTGTTTCTAAGTTGTTCAACTCCATTATATCTTCTACCGAAATATTATTTTTTTGAGCTATTAACCACAAACTATCTCCTTTTTGTACTGTATATATTTCATATTCTTCTGAAGGAGTTTGATTTAGACTCTTTACTTTTAATTGTTGACCAATATAAAGTGTATTACTTGTTAAATTATTTAATCTCTTTAATTCATCTACTGTCATATTAAAAGTATTTGCTATACCATATAATGTATCCCCTTTTTGTACTGTGTAATTAATAATATTAGTTGTTGGAAGATATAGGACTTGTCCTATTTTTATTATGTCACTGTCTAAATTATTAAGCTTTTTTAGTTCTTCTACTGTCGTATTATATTCTTTAGCTATTTTAGATAGGGTATCTCCTTTTTGTACTGTATAGATATTGTTTTCTTCCGTCATATTTGGTGGAGTATAATTATATCCTCCATATTCTGCAATAGCTTTTACGACTCCTTCTACATAGTCTTCTAAATTATTTTGTAATTTTTTTTGATCGGCACTATTATCTATAAATCCATACTCTACTAATAATGATTGCATTGGATTGGTTTCTCTAATAATATAATAGTAGTCTTTGCTTGGATCTTCTGGTAATCTTCGTTGATAAACTTTTCTTTTTAATTGACCAGCATCTCCTATATTATTTAATATCATGGTTGCTAAAGTATCATCATTTCTAAGTCCGTAAATCACTTCTGCACCTTCGCCACCTGGGGAAGGTGCTTGTGTGATTTAATTATTTATTTTTTGGTTTACCTTTTCTCCCATAGGGATTTCTATTTAAATTTTCATCAATATATTGATAAGAATAATCTGGTAGAAATTGATTCTTAAAAATTATCGTAACAACTCTATTGTCATCTACTTCTATTTTATGTATTAATGATTTCAACAAATCTTTTGTTGGCTTTTTTAAGTTCAACAATTTTTTAATATTTTGAGTATAATCAGGAATCTTAGTGCTATTGTGCTTTCTTTTTAAAATTTCTGTTTCCACATCTAAAAGTTTATTTGAGATATCTTTTATTTTCTTTTCATATGGTTCTGATAAATTCCTAAACGTGTCTACTGATATAGAGCCAGATAATCGATCTTGATATAAAACTTGAATTGCTAATGATAGCTTTTCTTTTTCTTTCT
>CALVSC010000018.1 GCA_944358855.1 uncultured Bacilli bacterium
AAAGGAGGAATAAAAATGGCAGAATTTGGACGCAGAAAGAAAAAAGTATGTATGATGTGTACTGGTGCTACAGTTGACTATAAAAATCCTGAAACATTAAAAAGATATGTAAATGAAAAAGGTAAAATTGTTTCAAGAAGAGTTACTGGAAACTGTGCTCGTCATCAAAGATATATTTCAACACAAATTAAAAGAGCTAGAGCAATTGCTTTAATGCCTTATACAAGATAAAAAAGGGTTCTTTGCGAACTCTTTTTTCATTTTACAAACAAAAGAAAGTATTATATAATATTAGGTAGGAATTGCAGGTGGATTGTATGAAAATAATAGAGCAAAAAAAGCAATTAAATAAATATATTAGAAACGCCAAAGCCATCTTTTTGATGGCTCATAAAGACTTAGATTTAGACGCTCTAGGAAGTTGTATAGGCTTAAGTATTATTTTAAAGCACAAAAGGAAAGATTGTTATATTATTATTGATGATAAATCACATGAACTAGGAGTGGAAAAAATCCTAAATGAGTTGGAAGGTTGTATTCCAATCATAAGAAGTGAAAATATAGATAAGTATCTATATCCTAACAACAAAAAGAACTTATTAATTATTTTAGACACTAATAAAACAGAGTTAGTTCAAAATAAAGAAGTATTAAAAAAGATAGATAGAAAAATAGTAATAGATCACCACGAATTAGGAAAGACCTCTATTAAAGATGCTCTATTAATTAATGACGTTGAAGTATCTAGTACTTGTGAAATGATTACAGAGTTAACCGAGCTATATGATATTGAATTAGATCCATATTATGCAACTTTGTTATTATCAGGTATTGTATTAGATACCAATAATTTTACACTTCAAACAAGTGCAGAAACATATTATACAGCTTATTATTTAGCAAACCTAGGTGCTAGTGCTAAAAAAGTGCAATATTTATTAAAGCAAGATATAGAAGAGTATACTGAAAGGCAAAAACTATTAACTGATATAGAAAAAATAGACAAAAAGATAGCATTTACAAAAGCTAGTCCCTATACTATCTATGGAAGAGACGATTTAGCAAAAGTAGCTGATACGCTTTTATTCTTTAATAATATAGAAGCATCATTTGTTATAGGTAAAATTGATAAAGATACGGTAGGTATCAGTGCTCGAAGTTTAGGCAACTTCAACATATCTAACGTATTAAAGAAATTAGGAGGCGGAGGTTCTGAATATCAAGGGGCAGCCCAAATAGAAAAAACAACAATAAGTAAAGTAGAACAAGAATTAAAGAAAGCAATATCACAAGAAGAAGGTGAATAAGATGGAAGTAATTTTTATAAAAGACCTTAAAGGTCAAGGAAAAAAGGGTGAAATTAAAAAAGTAAAAGATGGATATGGTGAAAACTTTTTAATAAAAAATGGATATGCAGTATTAAAGACAAAAGAAAATCTAAAAAAATTAGAGAAAGAGCAACAAGAAAAACAACGTACAGATGCAAATAATAAAAAAGAAGCAGAAGAATTAAAAAAAGAACTAGATAAACTTGTACTTGATTTTAAAGTAAAAACTGGCGAAGGCGATAAAGTGTTCGGAAGTGTAAGTTTAAAACAAGTTCGTGATGCTCTAGCAAAAGCCGGATTTAAAGTAGAAAAAAGTCAGATTGAATTGACGACAGCAATGTCTAGTCTAGGATTCCATAAAGTAAATATTAATTTATATCCTGGAGTTCAAGCAACTCTAAAAGCCCATATTATAAAATAGAGGTGAAAACATGCCGATAAAAACTTTACCAAACAATATTGAAGCAGAAGAGTCTGTACTAGGCGCCTGCTTTCTTTCTAAATATGCTTTACAAAAAGCCTGTGAAAGTTTAACACCAGACTCTTTTTATGATGAAAAAAATGGTAAAATATTTGCGGCAATGAACGCATTAGTAGATGAAAAGACACCAATCGATATTACAACAGTAACTGGATACTTAAAAAGAAATAATGAACTAACTGAAGTTGGAGGAGTAGAATATTTAACAGAAGTACTAAACTTTGTACCAACCGCAAGTAATATTGATTATTACATAAAAAATGTAGAGGATGCTTCAATTTTAAGAAAATTAATTGAAACTGCAACAGATATAGCATCTGAAGGATACCGCTCTGATGAAACAGTTAATGAAATATTAGATAACTCGGAAAAGAAAATATTAAATATTGTAAAAAATAGAAAATCAAGTGAATTTAGAACAATAAAAGATATTTTACAGAAAACTCAATCTGATTTGGAAAGATTGTCAGAAAACAAAGGAGAAGTTACAGGTTTAGCAACAGGTTGGTACGACATTGATAAATTGACAACTGGATTACATGCCAACGAATTTATCATTATTGCTGCACGACCTGCCATGGGAAAAACAGTTTTTGCTTTAAATTTAGCAACACATGTAGCTATGTCACAAGATAAATCAGTAGCTTTATTTAATCTAGAAATGAGTGCAGAACAATTAGCAATGCGTATTTTATCTTCTCTAGGCCAGATAGATGGATTCAAATTGAGAACAGGAAACTTAATGAATAATGATTGGAAAAGAATAAATGAAGCTGTATCTCAACTTTCTACAACCAATCTAGTTATGGATGACACTCCAGGAATAACAATTGGTGAAATTAGAGCAAAATGTCGAAGATTGGCTAGCAGTGAAAAAGGATTAGCACTAGTTGTAATTGACTATTTACAATTAATATCAGGAGGAAAAAATTATGGGGCTAATCGACAACAAGAAGTGTCAGATATTTCGAGAAGTTTAAAGACATTAGCCATGGAATTGCAAGTGCCAGTAATTGCTTTATCACAATTATCCCGTAGTGTTGAATCAAGAGAAGATAAAAGACCAATTATGAGTGATTTACGTGAATCTGGTTCTATTGAACAAGATGCGGACATAGTAGCTTTTCTATATAGAGATGACTATTACAAAAAAGAAGCAAGAAATGAAGATAACACAAGTATTGTAGAATTAATAATAGGAAAGCATCGTAATGGACCAACCGCAACAGTAGAATTATTATTTAAGAAAGATACATCAACAATGCTTAATTTAAGCAAAGGAAATAGAGGTGAAGAAGGATAATATGAAAAAGAAAGTATCGGCCATATTAATCATTTTAGTACTGGGATTAACCCTACCATTTGTTACAGCCTATACTTCTAAAACACCAAAAGAACTTTACAGAGTATATTTAAAAGGGGAGTCAATTGGCTTAATCAAATCAAAAGTGGAACTAGAAAACTATATTGATAAAAAACAAAAGGAAATAAAGGAAAAGTTTGATGTTGATAAGGTATATCTACCTGAAGATTTGGATATTGTAAAAGAGAAAACATACGACAACAATATATCTAGCGTTAAAAAAATATATAATAAAATAAAAGATATATCTCCATTTACTATTCAGGGCTATGCCATAAGAATAAAAGGGGTAGACACTGAATCAAGTGATGGTAAAAAAGTAAAAGGAAAAACACAGACAATTTATGTGTTAGATAAAAAAGTATTTGAAGAAGCAGTAGATAACGTCGTTCATTCGTTTGTATCAGATACAGATTATGAAAAATATGAAAGTGGTAATCAAGAAGAAATAAAAGATACAGGAAAAATAATAGAAAGAATATATATTGATAATAAAATTACAATTAGAAAAGATAATATCCCAGTAGATGAAACAATATATCAAGATGTTAATACTTTAAGTAGATATTTAATGTTTGGTACTACCAAAGACCAACAAACATATGTTGTACAAGAAGGAGACACAATTAGCCAAATATCGTTAAATAACAAGATTGCAACAGAAGAATTCTTAATTGCTAATCCAGAATTTACAAGCGAGAATACCCTTCTTTATCCAGGTCAAAAAGTAACTATTGGTATTTTAAAGCCACAATTTAGAGTAGTAGAAGAAGACCACGTTGTTGTAGATCAAGAAACAAACTATCAAACAGAAACTCAATATGATAATTCTAAAGAAATTGGATATAGTGAAGTTAAACAAGCCGGAGTAAAAGGTATAACAAGATATACTCAAAAAATAAAAAAAGTAAATGGTGAAACTATTTCTGTTGTTAATGTATCAGATGAAGTAAGAAAAGAGCCTGTTAATGAAATAATCGTTAAGGGTGGTAAAAAGTCAAGCTATTCTGGTTATGGTACTGTTGTTGCAACACCAGGAGAATGGGGATGGCCAGCAACTTGTTCATCTGTATCAAGTCCATTTGGATATAGATGGGGAACATTACATGATGCGATTGATATTGCTGGATGTGGATATGGATCTAATATCTTTGCTGCCAAGGACGGAGTAGTAGTTCAATCAGCATATAAATATGACAATGGAGAATTTGTAACAATAGATCACGGAAATGGATACTATTCATTATATGCACATATGGTATCAGGATCTAGAAAAGTTAGAGTAGGAGATTATGTAGTAAAAGGACAAGTTATAGGAAGTATGGGAATGACTGGAGCCGCAACAGGAGTGCATGTTCACTTTGCAATATGGAGAGGATATCCATATCGTGGAGGAACACCACTAAACCCATTAGCATTCTATTAAAATGAAAGTTAAAACAATAGCCAGTGGTTCAAAAGGAAATTGTTCAATTGTATTATGCGGTGATACAAATATAATAATAGATATGGGAATTTCCTACTTAACTCTAAAAAAGAGTTTAGAAGAAAATTCCCTTTCTTTTGACCAATTTAGTGCTATATTAATAACCCATAATCATAAAGACCATATAAATGGTCTAAAAACATTAATAAATAAAACTAATATACCAGTCTATATTCCTGAAAAAATGTATGACTGTTTAAGTGAGGTTGTTCCAAAATATCGCTGTGAATTTATTGAAGATCAATTTAATATAAATGATGTGGAAATAGAGTTGATTCACACTTCTCATGATGCCCCATGTTCAGTCGGATTTATAATAACATACAATTGTAAATCACTTGTATATGTAACAGATACTGGCTATATTAATAGAAAATATTTAGCAAAAATGGTTTCAAAAGATATTTATATAATAGAAGCAAATCATGATGAAGTTATGCTTATGGATGGACCTTATCCTAGATTTTTAAAAGAAAGAGTAATAAGTGATAAAGGACATTTATCCAATAATACAACGGCAAAATATTTAAAAAAAATAATTGGTAAAAACACAAAATATATTATTTTGGCCCATTTGAGTGAAAAAAACAATACAGAAGAAAAAGCATTAGAAGCGATATATGAACAACTAGGAGATACAGATATTAACGTATTAATAGCAAGACAAAAAGAAGAAGGGCCATTAATTGAGGTGTAGAATGATAAAAATAATTACGGTTGGATCAATAAAAGAAAAATATTTGAAAGATGCCATTGAGGAATATCAAAAAAGACTTACAAAATATACAACATTAGAATTAATAGAAGTAAAAGATGAAGGCCTTTTACCTAAACAACAGGCAATGGAAAAAGAAAGAGAGAGAATAGAAAAACATTTAACAGGAAAAGAGTATTTAATTACACTGGAAATAGAGGGAAAAGAATTAACATCAGAAGAGCTATCAAAAAAATTGGAAGATACCTTTCTAATAAACAGCAATATAACTTTTATTATAGGGGGAAGCTATGGAATAGCAGATTCACTAAAACAAAAGTCAAATTTTCATTTATCTTTTTCTAAATTGACTTTCCCTCATCAATTATTTAGAGTTTTATTATTAGAACAAATTTACAGAGCATTTAAAATTATGAACAATGAAAGTTATCACAAATAGATAATAAAAAAATTGTAAATCACTATATATAAAAATGTCAACGAAAGGAAATTAAAATGATAGGAAATAGTTGGGATAATTTATTAAAAGATGAGTATAAAAAAGAATATTTTACTAAATTAATGGATTTTATAAAAGAAGAATATAAAACAAAAACTGTATATCCAAAAAGAAGTGATGTCTTTAATGCTTTTAGATATACAGACTTTAATGATGTAAAGGTTGTAATTCTTGGACAAGATCCATACCATGGACCAAATCAAGCAGAAGGGCTTTCTTTTTCGGTTAGTAACGAAGTATTAAAACCACCATCTTTAAAAAACATTTTTAAGGAACTAGAAAGTGATCTGGGAATACCATTTCCGAAACATAACTCACTAAAACCCTGGGCCAAAGAAGGCGTTTTATTATTAAATGCAGTATTAACCGTAGAAGCACACACTCCAACATCTCATAAAAATCATGGATGGGAAGAGTTTACAGATGAAGTAATTAAGATAATCAACAAAAAAACAACCCCTGTTGTATTTATTTTATGGGGAAGTTATGCCAGAGCTAAGAAAAAATTAATAACCAATCCTATTCATTACATAATAGAATCTGCCCATCCATCACCATTCTCTGCATATAATGGTTTCTTTGGAAGTAAGCCGTTTTCTAAAACAAATCAATTTTTAGAAAGTAAAGGGATAAAACCAATTAATTGGAGAGTAGAATAATATTGTAAACAAATGACGCTCTAATGCGTTTTTTTTATGCCTAAGAGGCAAACAATACAAACAAACATTTGACAAAAAGCAAAAAATATGATAAAATTTATAAACATTTAATGAAGGAGTAAAATGTATAAAAAATGAAATATATTGATTTTTATAATATGATTGAAAATCCATTAGAAAATACAGAATTATTAGATAAACTAGCAGAGGTATATGCAAAAAGTAAAAGGGGATATAATGGATTTTATAGTGAATTAATAAATATGTATGAAAAGGATTATATTGCACAATATCTACCAAGTGCACAAGATCAATTTTATGCAACAGCATTTAACAAATGGAAACAAGGAATTTTAAGTTTAACAAAAGATGAATTTATAGCTTTACGAGAAAGAGGAAGTTTTAATAATAACCTTATAAAACTTAGAAAATTCTTAATGACTGTTCCAGACGTAACAACAGCTCAAGAAGTAAGAAAAATAATAAGCCATCGATTTGAAGATGAAGATTTAAATGATGCTATGGAAGATTACTATTGGGGTAATGTTGGATTTGGAAGTGGCTGGAAACATGTTAAGTCAAGATATTTAAATGGTAAAAGAGGATATGATATAGATGTTCAACATAGATTATATCTAAACTTAGAATCAATTGATACCTATGTTGTTGCATATGAAATAATGAAGAAATGTGAAGAACATAATCTACCATTTTATTTTAAGTTTGATGAATATGGAGATAGAGACGATACTTTAGTAGTATATTCTGATACAGAGAGATTACCAATATATATTAATATTCTAGAAGAAATCGCAAAAGAACATCCTGAAATAAAACAACGTGCAAAGCATCCTCCAATATTATCTGGTCAAGTAAATGGATGGATAGGCTATGGTGCGGAGCCTGATGTAGAAAGAGAATCTTTTAACTCATTACGTAGTAAGTGCATATATGATGCAATAGATTCTTCGTATTTAGAATGGCTTAAATTAAATAAAAATAGAAAAGTAAAATTTCAAGGTCAAATTATATCTGTTATTGATTTTGTTTCAAAGTATGCGACAATGGTAAAAGTCCAAGAAATGAGAGAAATCTTATCAAGATGTTCCCAAGTATCCCAACATGACTATGAAAAAGGCTTAGGATATAGTGAAAAAGACTTAAGAAACCAAGACTTTTTAAATGCTTTACAATTAAAGATTAGGGAGTCATTAGTAAGCTATATTGACAATCCAGAACAAGATCCAAAATCAGTAGCTTTTACTTATGGTAATAGTGAAATGAAACTATATAGCAATGATATAAAATCCTTGGCAAAAGCAAGTTTACCATACGTAATGAAATCAGACTTAGAATTTAGAAAAAGAGTAATGAGTCGAATAAAGAAATTATCAGAAGAAAAAGGAATTGATATTACAAGATATTGTTTTGATAAATCATCTCGTGAAACGTTTGAATTACAAGATGAAGAAAATCAAACTTTAAATGCAATATATAGAAATATTAGCAATGCTGCATTCAAACATGGAATTAAAGAACCTAGAGCTAAAGATTTTTATGAGACAAATCAGAGTTATATTGACTATTTAACTGAATTTGTAAAAGTAAATGGATTAAAACCAGAAAAGAAAAAATCCCCAGTGACAGAGCCAAAAACATCTGAGGAAGTAAAATCTAGTACAGCAGCAACATTTGGTATGACAGATGAAGAAATTAAAGCATCACAAATTAAGCTAGGGTTTATATCTTCTGATATAACCTCAGATACAACGTATGGATTAACACAAGGCCATATCATTCAGGATTTACCAATTACTTCATCAAAAGAAACAAGATACGAGGGTGCAATGACAGATGATGAAATTATTGCAGCCCAAAAGAAAATAGGTACATATAGACCAACAAAAAAAGGAAAGTAATTAACTTTCCTTTTTTGTTGCTTGTGCTTGCACAGAAGTAATAGCAACTACACCTACAATATCGGAAGCACTACATCCTCTTGATAAATCATTAACTGGAGCAGCAATTCCCTGGGTAATAGGACCATAAGCTTCTGCTTTTGCTAAACGTTGTACAAGCTTATATCCAATATTACCAGCATCTAAATCAGGAAATACTAAAACATTAGCTTTACCTGCAACATCGCTATTTGGTGCTTTAGAAGCTGCAACCTCAGGAACGATAGCTGCATCCAATTGTAATTCTCCATCGATTTTATATTGAGAATATTTCTCTTTTGCAATTTTAACTCCCTCAACAACCTTATCAACATCCGCATGTTTAGCACTTCCCATTGTAGAATGTGAAAGCATAGCAACAACAGGTTCTTCTTGAACAAGAAGTTGGAAAGATTCTGCAGAGGAAGCTGCAATAGCTGCAAGCCTTTCTGGAGTAGGATTTTGTTCTAAGCCACTATCTGCAAAAATAAAAGTACCATTAGACCCATATTGACAATTTGGAACAACCATTAAGAAAAAGGCAGATACCAATAATGTACCAGGTTTTGTTTTTATAATTTGTAAAGCAGGGCGTAATGTATTAGCGGTTGAATGACAAGCACCACTAACAACACCATCTGCTTGTCCAGATTTTACAAGCATACATGCATAATACATATAATCTTCTAAAAGAAGTTTTTTTGCTTCTTCATAAGTTAAGCCTTTATTTTTTCTAATTTCAACCAACTGATTAATTAAATCTTCCGTTTTATCGTTAGTAAACGGATTAATAATAATAGCTTTACTTAAATCAAGTCCATCAGCATTTTTTTGAATTTCCTCTTCTTTCCCTACTAAAATAATATTCGCAATATCTTCTTTTAATACAATACTAGCTGCTTCCAAAACTCTACGATCCATAGTCTCAGGAAGAACAATAGTCTTTTTATCCTTTTTTGCGCGTTCTTTAATAGTATCAATAAATGACATAAAAAACCTTCTTTCTAATTATCTTTTAATATTTCATAAATCTCTCTTTTTTCATGGGTATAAAATTCCTTCTTTTTATATCCAAAGAACAAACGAAAAACATTAGAAGGAAAAGATACAATTAATTGATTAAAAGTAACTACATTATCATTATAAAACTTAATAGCTGCAACTAAATCAATTTCATTATTATTTAACTCTTCAATAATTTGTACTAGCGCTTCACTTTTAAATAACTTTTCGTTGTCATCCAAAACTTTAAAAAATTCATTATAAGATTTAGTAAGTAATTCATTTAACTCAAAATGACTAAGCTCAGGAACTAAATCAGTATCTAACTGATCCAAAAAATCTTCTATTTTCAACTCTTTACGAATAACTTTACTTGCTCTTCTTAAAAGCTCTAATTTCTTTTGAAAAAATAAATCAATATTATTTTCAGCTTCTTCAATTTTAACAATCGAAATCTTAAATTTATTATGATAAATAATAATGACAATTCCAAGTAACGCAATTAAAACAACGCAACCTAAAATAATTTCTAACATTGTATCACCCCATATATTATCATTATAGCAAACAAAGTCTAAAAAAGAAATATATGTAAAAAAAGAACCAACAAAAAGTTGGTTTTTATATTTTTTTAACAATTCCAGTCTCTTCGCTTTTCGTTGAAGAAAGGTCATGGGTTAACCTGTCTACTGTCTTTTTATCAAAAGCTATGTGATAAGGATCAAAACCATTTTCTTTCATATTTGCTCTTAATGTTTTTAATAAAGTGGATTTAACAGTAGAATTACTATTAACTAACAATGGAAATGTTTGAAAAACGCCTTTGTAAAAATCATTTTCTTCTACTGTAAGAGGACTTCTACTTTTTTTCTTTTTAGAATAAGAATATTCATATGGCTTTATTTCTTTTTTTATTGTAGGAATACTTTTTGTAAGATGACCTTTTATCCCAGAGAAAAGCGATGATAAGAAGTCTGTTGATTTTAAATCTCTTAAATCAAGTCCATAATAAGTTTTTAAATCATTTGAATTTAAGTTTGTTAAATAATTCACTTTATTACATACGATAGTCCAACTAATTTGATCAATTAATGAAATAGGATGACCGTTTTCGTCTTTAATAGGAAAATTAATTGATTTTTCTAAGATACGATAATAAAATCTTGAAAAAACATCCTGAATAATTTGGCATTTTTTGCTATTAAAAGGAATTCCATCTATTTGACCAGCGGTAGAGTATCCAATCTTTGGTGTGACCTTACCAGTAAGAATAGGTGGACTCGAAATATTGTCAGAAAGTTCAGGATTTTCTTTAATAATGGTATCTATCATTTGTATAACATCATCTAAATGTTCATCATCTACAAATGCTACAAAAGAGTCATCTCTTTCTGATTTAGAAAACATCTTAAAGAAGTAGGGAATTCCTTTTTCTTCACAGGCAAGTAAAAAGAATGTTCCTAATTTATGAATATTATGATAATTAACATTGACAAATAGTTGATGTTGTAATGGAAAAGGTAAGTTTTTTTTACCATTTTCTGGATGCATTAATGAAGAGTTAATAACTGTTAAAGAAGAACTTTTATCTTCTAAAAAAGGTTGAAATTTCTTTTTGAGTTTACTTGAAGATAAAACCTTTTCTATTTCTTCTATAGAACGCACATCTTCTACGTCTTCAAAGAAAGTATGAAATGGTTCTTCAACATTTTTCTTCCAAATATTAAAAACAATAGAATAAAATTGATTTATATCATCATAATTATAAAATGTTCCACCTTTAGAATAATGAGAGAATAATCTACTATATAAACTAGAATCAAAACGAAACGATGTTGCATATTCTTTCACAAAAGTATCAAATACCGTTTCATCATCTAATGGGTTAGTCATAAATTGATATAAAATAGGTAAATAAGTCATGAAATTGCCCCCTTGAATTGAGGCCTATTATAACAAAAATAATAAAAATAGTCAAACTTAACTAGGCAATATATTTTCTACTTTTGAATCAAAGACTTCTTGTTCGTTCGAACTAGGTTCAGTTCCTTTAATAAAATACATCATCTTTTTCTTTTTATCACTATCAGTAGCTAGTCTTCCAGAAATAGGTTCTACTAAAACGGCAGAAACATTTTTCGGCATTTCATACCACCCTTCATCTTCTTTCAAATTTCTTTCATGATATTCGATTGACTTATACCATATATTTTGAGCGTATTTATATTCTGTTGGAACAAGAGCTTGATTATCATCATATCCAACCCAAACAGCACAAACTATATTTTTATTAAAACCAATATCCCAATTATCAGTTTCAGTAGTCCCACTTTTTAAAGCGTATTTATGAGTAAGTTTTGATGCAAGACCAATTGCTGTTGGATAATTATAATCTATATAATCAGAATCATAAGTAGCGGTTAAAAGATTATTTAAAATAAAAGTGATACTTGGGTTTAAAACAGCTTCTTTTGTATCTTTCGCTTCGTATAATACTTTTCCATTTTTATCTTCTACACGTTCAATAAAATGTGGTTTAACTTTATATCCTAAATTAGCAAACGCAGAATAACCAGCAGCCATTTCCAAAATATTAATTTCATTAGTTCCTAGTGGTAAAGATGGTACATTTTCTAACTTTGAGGTAATGCCAACACGCCGAGCAACATTAATCAAGGCATCTCCTCCTAAAAATAAATGTGTTTTAACAGCATAAATATTCTCTGAATAAGCAATAGCTGTTCCCATCGAAATAGGTTTATTACCATAAGTTTTATTGTTGTTTTGTGGACTATATGGTTCTTGATTATTAAACACAAAGGTCGTTTCTTCACTCGTAAAAGAAGAACTTGAAGTAAAACCATTTTCTAACGCAGCATAATATAAGTATGGTTTCATTGTAGAGCCCACTTGTCTCATTGAGTCAGTAGCTCGATTAAACGTAGAGTAATTATAATTTCTCCCACCAATTAATGCTTCCACTCCACCGGTTTCGGGATTCATTAACACAACGGCTGTTTGTACCTCTGAATCCTCCGGTATTTCTTCTTCCATAATTTCTTCTACTTCTTTTTGTAAATCCCAATCTAAATTTGTATAGATTTTTAATCCCTCAATATCCGAATATGATTTTGGTATACTATCGATGCTCTTTAATTCATCCATAACAGCATCATGATAATACATCACAGTTGTTAACTCATCACGATCTTTTTTACCAATAAAAACCAATTCTTCTTTGTAAGCATCATTACTTTCTTTTTTTGTAATAATATTATTTTCCACTAATAAATTAAGAATATTTTTTTGCCTTTCTTTCGCTGCTTGAAAATCAATTAACGGAGAATAATTAGAAGGGGATTTTGGAATTCCAGTCAAAATAGTTGCTTCTGCTAGGTCTAAATCCTTAGCACTTTTTCCAAAATAATACTTACTAGCATTTTCTATTCCATACATTCCATGTCCATAATTAATAGTGTTTAAATAGCCTTCCAAAATTTCATCTTTAGAATAACTATCTTCTATTTTTATCGTGTACCACATTTCATCCCATTTCCTTTTCCACGTCTTTTCAAAAGAAAGAAATAGATTTTTAGCATATTGTTGTGTAATAGTAGAGGCTCCTTGTACAGTTTCTCCATTTACTAAATTAATGTATAGAGCTTTAATAATTCTTAGAAAGTCGAAACCATGATGTTTGTAAAAATTTTTATCTTCTGTATAAATAGTAGCATCAATAACATAAGGAGAAATATTTTCTAGAGATACCCACTCCTTTTCATCGTTTCCCTGAAAAAAAACTTCACCATTACTGTCATATAAAAAGACACTGTTAGCAGTATTTATAACAACTTCAGGAGATAATTTTACATAGATTTTAATTCCGATAAAGCAAATAATAATAAAAATTGTAACAAAAAGAAGAAATTTCTTTAATTTTTTAAAAAAGTGCATGGACATCATCCTTTCATTATTAGTATTTGAAAATAAGAAGAAACTATGTAAAATTTAAATAGTAAAAAAAGAGTATGTATGTTATAATCTAAACTAGAAATTGAAAGGAGTGGAAAAAAGTGTCAAAAATAAGAATAAAAGTAACATTAATCACACCAGAAAAAGTTTTGGAAAATGAATACAACGCTATTTTCCATTCTGACGAAAATACGATAGTTTATCAAGAAAAAGACAAAACGATAACAAAAATAAATAAAGATGAGTTAAGACTCCGACGAGAAAATGATAAGTTATTAATGGAATATGAATTTAAAAACAATATGAATACAATTGCTAAAGTTTTTTCAAAAGAACTATCAAAATTATTAGAATTAAATATAAAAACAAGTGAAATAATAAATTCTGATAAGAATATAGAGATTACTTATAAATTAGAAAATGAAGATTATAAATATAAAATAGAGGTGTTATAAATGAGTATAATTAAGGAATTAAATGAAGAAATCAAAAAATTAGTTAAAAAAGCAGGTTATGAAGTTGAAAATTTAGTATTGCAACCATCAGGAAGAAGAGATTTAGGAGAGTTTCAATTAAATGACGCAATGTCACTTGCTAAAGAATATCATAAAGCCCCTAGAATCATTGCAGAAGATATTTTAAAAGTACTAGAGGATGATGGTAGATTTACAAATCTAAATATTGCTGGACCTGGTTTTATTAACATCACATTAAAAGATGAATATTTAGGGAAATTACTTACAGAAATATATAATGATAAAGAAAGAAATATAGATAAAAGAGAAACTAGAAAAGTAATTTTAGACTATGGTGGAGCAAATGTTGCGAAAGCATTACATGTTGGGCATTTAAGAAGTGCAAATATTGGAGAAGCATTAAAAAGATTGGCTACGCTTCTTGGATATAATGTCATCGGAGATGCACACCTTGGTGATTATGGAAGACCATTGGGATTAGTAGTACTAGAAATAAAAAAACGTTATCCAAATTTAGAATATTTTTCAGATAATTATCAAGGCGATTTTAGTGAAATAGAATTACCTATAACAAATGATGATTTAGTAGAAATTTATCCTTATGCTTCTAAAAAGTCAAAGGAAAATGAAGAGTATTTAGAAGAAGCAAGAGATATAACATTTAAAATTCAAAGTCATGAAAGAGGATATTATGATTTATGGAAAAAAGTAGTAGAAATTTCTAAAAAAGACATAAAAAAAGTATATGAAGATTTAAATGTTAATTTTGAATTATGGTTAGGCGAAAGCGATGCTGCAGAATACTTAGATGAATTAGATGAAATATATAATAAGAGTAATGTATTAACAAAGAGTGAAGGAGCAGAAGTTATCGAAGTAAAAGAAGAGACAGATACATCACCAATGCCCCCGCTATTATATAAACGTTCTAATGGTACGGTTTCTTATGAAACTACAGACCTAGCAACGATTCTTCAAAGAAGAAAATTATTTAATCCTGATGAAATATGGTACTGTGTTGATGCTAGACAAGGCCTTCATTTTGAACAAGTATTTCGTGCAGCTAGAAAAGTAAAATTAGTAGACGATAATGTTGTGTTAGAACATATTGGTTTTGGAACAATGAATGGAACAGATGGAACTCCATTTAAAACTCGTGAGGGTGGAATAATGAGTTTAAAAGGATTAATTGACCTTGTGGAAAATGCCACAAGAAGTAGAATTAATCCAGATACGGTAGAAGAGGATAAGAGAGAAGAGGTTGCTAAAGAAGTAGCAATTGCCGCCCTAAAATATGCAGACCTTCTTCCTTATAGAGGAACAGACTATGTTTTTGATCCTGAAAAGTTTACAGATTTAGAAGGAAAAACAGGACCATATCTTTTATATTCTACAATTCGTATGAAGTCATTATTAAATAAGGCAAAAGATCTTACAATAGGAAAAATTACGCAATTTAAAACAGAAACAGAAAGAGATATTGGACTAACTATTCTTAGATTACCTATTATCTTAAATAAAGCATTAGACTCAAAAAGCCTAAATGATATTACAGAGTATATATATAAACTAACTTCTTTATACAATAAATTTTATGCTGAAAATAAAATATTAACAGAAGAAAATAAAGAATTACAAACATCTTGGTTAACATTAACAAAAATTGTATATGATATTAATATGTTATTATTAAATACATTAGCAATTAAAGTTCCAGAAAAAATGTAAAAAAGTGTTGCATGTATAGACGATATATGTTATAAGTTTATTGGTAATTTTTTTACCATAACAAATTTGAATTTTATGCATATAATGTTTTGATATATAGGAGGGCACTATGAGTCTAAAAAAAATGAAGAAAGAAGAATTAGAATTATTATCTAATAAAGATATAACAAACTTAATCCTAGAAGAAAGTAAAAAACCATTAAATACTGCAGAGTTATTCAAAAAGATTATAGAATTACTAGAATTACCTGATAGTATATTTGAGAAAAAAATAGGAGATTATTATACTGCATTATCTACAGATAAAAGATTTATCTTATTAGATGATGGAAAATGGGATTTAAGAAGTCGTCATACATCTGATAAAGTTGTAAAAGTAACAGACGAAGATGAAGAAGATGATGATACAGATTCAGAGCCAGAAAAAGAAGAAGCTTTAGAAGAAATGGATGAAGATAATTATGATGACAACGATGAAGAATATGATGATAATGCAACAGAAGAATTAAAAGACTTAGTCGTAATTGACGAAGATGAATTAGAACTAGAGCAATAATCTAGTTTTTTTCTTCTTAAAATTATGTTATAATACCAATGATTACCAAGAAAGGGTGAAGAGCATGATAGATAGATTAGAAGCAACTTTAGAAAAATATAACCATCTTCAAGAAGAGTTAACAAAGCCAGAGGTACTTAGTGATATAAAAAAAACTAGAGAATATTCTAAAGAAATGGCCTCATTAGAAGATGTTGTGAATTGTTATAAAAAATATAAAAAAGTTCTTGCTGATATGGAAGAAGCAAAAGAGATGGCTAAAGATCCTGAAATTGGAGAAATGGCCAAAGAAGAGCTAAAAGACTTGGAAGAACAAAAACGAAAACTAGAAGAAGAGTTAGAAATATTATTAATTCCAAAAGATCCTAATGATGGTAAGAATGTAGTAATTGAAATACGTGGAGCTGCCGGTGGAGATGAAGCAAACATTTTTGCTGGAGATTTATTCAGAATGTATACACGTTATGCAGAGAAAAAAGGATTTACTTATCAAGTATATAACTCTGTAGAAGGAACAGCTGGAGGATATAGTCAAATAGAGTTTATTGTAAAAGGAGCAAATGCATATTCATTATTAAAATACGAAAGTGGATCACATAGAGTACAACGTGTACCAGTTACTGAAGCAAATGGAAGGCTTCAAACATCAACCGCAACAGTATTAGTAATGCCAGAAGCAGATGAAGATATAGAAATTGACCTTAATCCTAATGATTTAAGAATAGATATTTATCGTTCAAGCGGTTGTGGTGGACAAGGAGTAAATACTACAGACTCTGCAGTAAGAATTACACATTTACCAACGAATACAGTGGTAACTTGTCAAAATGAAAGAAGTCAAATCCAAAATAAAGAACAAGCAATGAAAGTATTAAAGACAAGGTTATATGAAATGCAATTACGTGAGCAACAAGAGGAAATGGGAGCCGAAAGAAGAAGTAAGATTGGTACAGGAGACCGTGCAGAAAAAATAAGAACTTATAACTATCCACAGAATCGTGTAACTGACCATAGAATTGGATTTACAACAAAAAACTTAGATCGCGTAATGGATGGAGATTTAGATGATATTATTAACGCTCTAATTCAAGAAGACCAAAAACGCAAATTAGAAGGAGAAACAGAAGAATAATGACAGTAGAAGATCTTCTGTTTTTTGCAAAGAGTCATATACATTCGGATCATGCAAAAATATTAGTAGCAGAACTTTTAAATTGCAATCCACTGGAACTTTTAAATCATTTAGAGGATAGGGTATCAGAAGAAAAAGTAGAACTGTTAAAAAAAGAAATAACGGCAATAGAAAATAATCAACCACTACAATATGTTTTAGGATATGTAAATTTTTATGGAAATAAATTTATTGTGGATAAAAGAGTGTTAATTCCTAGATTTGAAACAGAAGAACTAGTGGAAAAAACAGTTGAATATGTAAAAAAGTTTTTCACAAAACCTGTGGATATAATAGATTTAGGATGTGGAAGCGGCGTAATCGGTTTAACATTAGAAAAAAAATTATCCACAAATTCTGTGGATTTAATTGATATTAGTAAAGAAGCCTTAGAAGTTACCCACAAAAACTGTGAAAAACTAAATTCTAAAGCGCAAATTATAGAAAGCGATATGTTTTCCGCTGTTGAAAAAAAATATGACGTGATTATTAGTAATCCACCATACATTAAAACAAATGAAAAAATAGAAGAAATTGTAAAAAATAATGAGCCCCACTTAGCACTTTATGCAGGAGAAGATGGTCTGGATTGTTATAAAAAGATATTGGAATCTGTAAGAGAGCATATGAAAGAAAAATGTATAATAGCTTTTGAAATTGGCTGTAGTCAAGCAAGCGATATCAAGAATTTAATTAAAAAATATCTACCAGAAACTAAAGTAGAAATAAAACAAGACTTATCAGGAAGAGATAGAATGTGTTTTATTTTTTATAATTGTAATGAATAAAAATTGCAAAGTTCTTTCACTATAATGATGAAAGGATGAAGCAAATGAAAAAAGCCCTAATAATTTTAACAATTATAATTATGCTTCTAAGCATAAATAAAGAAGAAAAAATAATAATACCAAAAAATGCTATAAGATTTAGAGTAATAGCTAATAGTAATAGTGAAAATGATCAATATATAAAAAAACAAGTAGTAAATAACTTAAATCAAGAAATAAAAAAATTATCTTTTCAAAATAAAACATTAGAAGAATCCAGAGAAAATATAAAAAACAGTGTTGGAGAAGTAAATACCATCGTGAATAATACATTACGACAACTAAATGCAAATAATCAATTTCAAGTTCATTATGGAATGAATTATTTTCCTAAAAAAGAATATGAAGGTGTAGTGTATGAAGAGGGAGAATATGAATCACTAGTAATAACATTAGGAGAAGGAAAAGGAGAAAATTTCTGGTGTGTTTTATTCCCACCACTTTGTTTATTGGATACGAAAGAAGAACCGAAAAACGTAGAATACAAATCTTTTGTAAAAGAATTGTTAGACAAGTATTTTTAGTACCATCAAACAATAAAATATATAAGGTGATATAAATGAATCAAAACCTTATATATTTTTTTATTGCTATCAGTTTAAGTATGGATGCTTTTTCTTTAGCCTTAGTATATGGAACAAAAAATATAAAAGAAAAAACGAAATTATTACTAAGTATAACAGTAGGAATCTTTCATTTTATTATGCCATTTCTGGGAACAATAATAGGTTCATGTTTATTCTTTAAATATATAAATATATCAGACTATATAATAGGAATAATATTTATAATTTTAGGGTTAGAGATGCTTTTGGAAAAGGATAAGACAGAAACCTTCCTAATAAAAAACTTTTTGTCAATTATATTCTTTGCTTTTACAGTAAGTATAGATAGCTTCTCGATAGGAATAGCATTATCATTAAAAGAAAACAATTTAATTATGGCATATATTATTTTCTCTATTACTAGTTTTTTCTTTACATATTTAGGAGTAAAAATAGGAAAAAGTTTCTCTAAGCATTTTCAAAAAAAAGCTAATATTTTAGGTGCACTAATTTTAATTATTCTGGGAATAAAATATATATTTTTTAATAAATAATCCAAATGCAAATATAAAAACAAGATATAGACGTGTTTTCTTTTGACAAAGGCTTGATTTTTGCTTATGATATATATGAAAGGTGGTATAAAATGTTAGTAAATTTTAAAGAAATGTTATTGGACGCAAAAAAAGGAAAATATGCAGTTCCACATCTTAATATAAATAACTTAGAATGGACAAAATATATCCTAGAAAAATGTAATGAATTACAAATACCTGTAATATTAGGTGTTAGTGAAGGAGCCGCTAAATACATGGGTGGATATAATGCTGTAACAGGAATGGTAAAAGGATTAATGAAAGATTTAAACATTACAATTCCTGTATGTCTACATGTAGACCATGGTAGCAGCAAGGAAACATGTATTAAAGCAATTGATGCTGGTTTCACATCAGTAATGATTGACGCATCACGCCATGAATTAGAAGAAAATATAAAAATAACAAAAGAAGTAGTAGACTATGCTCACGAAAGAGGAGTAAGTGTAGAAGCCGAAGTTGGGCATATAGGTGGTACGGAAGACAATATAACTTCAAGCGCTACAAATGCAACATTAGAAGACTGCCTAACATTATATAATAATACAGGAATCGATTCTTTGGCACCAGCACTAGGAAGTGTGCATGGTTTTTATAAAGGAGAACCTAATCTTGATTTTGAAACTATGAAAGAAATAAATGATAATTTACCTATTCCTCTTGTATTACATGGAGGAACTGGTATTCCAGATGACAAAATAAAAAAAGCAATTTCTTGTGGTATTTCAAAAATAAATATTAATACAGACTTACAATCAGTTTGGAGTAAAGCTGTAAGAAAATTTCTTGAGGAAAATCCAAATGCCTATGATCCAAGAAAAATTATAGGTAGTGGTGAACAAGCTATCAAAAATAGAATAGAAGAAATTGTCACTTTATTTGGAACTAAAAGATAAAATATTATAAAGCCAGGAGGTATAAGCAATGAAAATAATGGAAATAGAAGGAAATAGAGAATTACATGGAACAATTAGAATAAGTGGTGCCAAAAACGCTACAGTTGCTTTGATTCCTGCTGCAATTTTAACAGATGAAGAAGTAACAATATGTAATGTTCCAGAAATTACAGATACCGACGCTTTATGTGATATATTGAATGAATTAAATGTTGATGTAAAAAGAGCTAGTGAAAGTATTATAATTAACCCTCAAAACATGAAAAACGTTGAAATCGCAGAGCGATATTCTAAAAAATTGAGAGCATCCTATTATTTTATGGGAGCATTACTAGGAAAATATAAAAAGGCAGTAATGTATTTTCCTGGAGGATGTTCTATAGGTGCAAGACCAATAGACTTACACTTAAAAGGTTTTGAGGCTTTAGGAGCAACAGTTACGAATAAAAAGAATAAATACATTGTAGAAGCCGAAGAATTACATGGTGCCAACATTTATTTGGATATTGCATCTGTTGGAGCAACGATTAATATTATGTTAGCAGCAGTAAAGGCAAAAGGAACAACAATTATCGACAATGCCGCAAAAGAACCAGAAATTGTCAATGTCGCAACATTTTTAAATAATATGGGAGCTAAAATAAGTGGAGCAGGAACCTCTACAATAAAAATAGAAGGAGTAGAAGTTTTACATAAATGTTTCCACGAAGTAATTCCAGATAGAATAGAAGCAGGAACATACATAATTATTGGAGCATTATGCGGCAAAAACTTGAAAATCGATAACATTATTCCTGAACATATTGACTCATTATTATCAAAATTAGAAGAAATTGGAGTAGACTTAGAGATAGGAAAAGACTATGTATTAGTATCAAAGGGAGAAAATTATAAACCTACAAATATAAAAACTTTAGTATATCCTGGCTTTCCAACAGATTTACAACAACCTTTTAGTGTTCTTTTAACACAGTGTAATGGCAAGTCTAAAGTAACAGAAACTATCTGGGAAAATAGATTCATGCATGTACCATATTTAAAAGATTTAGGGGCAGATATTACTGTAAAAAATCAAACCGCAACAATTATTGGTCCAACAGAATTAACTGCATCCTCTGTTGTCGCAACTGACTTAAGAGCAGGAGCTGCGATGGTAGCTGCCGGCTTACTAGCAACTGGAAAAACTGTAATTACTAATGTAGAACATATTTTACGAGGATATGAATCAATCATAGAGAAACTTACTAATGTAGGTGCTAAAATAGATATTAAAGAAATATAATGAAATAGTTATATTTCTTTTTTTATGGAGGCACTATGTTAAAAAAACATTATAAGTTCATTATTTTTATCTTAATAGTACTAACGATTTTTCTTATCTATAAAGGAAATCATAAAAACTATATTACTTATCTTCCATTAGGTGATGGATATGCCCTTGGAATTAATTCATACAATATTGTAGACTATGGATATTGTGACTTTATAAAAGATAAATTACAAAAAGAAAATAAATTAAAATTTTATACAAAAAAATATATGGCCAAAGATGAGTCCATTATATCTTTAACTGCAACTATTATTGCTAACAAAAAAATAGAATATAACAACATAAAATATAACATAAGACAGATATTAAGAGAGTCAGACATTGTTACTTTATCAATAGGACTTAATGATATTATTTACCAATTATCATTAGAAGAGAATATAGATGAAAACAAATTAAGATTAATAATAAATAAAATAACGAAAGATTATAATAAATTAATAAAAGAAATAAAAAAATATTATCCGAAACAAATATATATAATAGGTTATCCCAATCTAAAAACAGATAATATATATCTAAATAAAGCCATTTATTATTTAGAAAAAAAACTAATTGATAATAAAAGTATAAAGTATATAGAAATCAAAAATATAATAAATCAAAACGATTATAAAAATCCTAATAGTTATTATATAAGTAATGAGGGTTATCAAAAAATAGCAAAAGAAGTCATAAAAAGACTTGCAAAAGAAAATGAAACTTGATATACTAATAACGCTAGTTTAATTACTATGGCGAAATACAGTCATGGCGGAAGGAGAGATAACAATGAAAAAAGGAATTCATCCAGAAGTAAAAGATTGCACAGTAACATGTGCATGTGGAGAAACTTTTACTTGTAAGTCAACAAAATCAGAAATTAACGTTGAAGTATGTTCTAAATGTCATCCATTCTATACTGGTAAACAAAGCAGAGCATCACGTGCTGGTCGTGTTGATAAGTTCAATAAAAAATATGGATTTGATAAACAAGAAACTGCTGA